>CALWIS010000001.1 GCA_944380795.1 uncultured Clostridia bacterium
ATCCGCATTATGCCGGTCACGATTCTGTGGTTCTGGTTCATAATGGAATTATTGAGAATTACCAGGAATTAAAGATAAGCTGCAAAAGGCCGGTTATCAGTTTTATTCGAAAACGGATACGGAAGTAGCTGCTAAGCTGATTGATTATTACTATAAGCAATCGGGTACACCATTAGGGGCGATCACGCAGACGATGCTTCGTGTTCGCGGCTCCTATGCCTTTGGGATCTTATTTCGGGATATTCCCGAAAAATTATATGCAGTCAGAAAGGACAGCCCTCTGATTGTTGGAAAAGGAAAAACTGGGACACTAATCGCATCGGATGTTCCAGCCATTTTAAGCGAAACCAGAACGGTTTGTTATCTTGATAACATGGAGATTGCGGAGCTTTCCGCTGATGAAATCCATTTCTTTAATATTGACCAGGAAGAACTCGAAAAAAAAGAAACGCTCATCACATGGGATGCCCAAGCTGCTGAAAAGGGCGGATACGCCCATTTTATGCTGAAAGAAATTCACGAGCAGCCAAAAGCAGTTCAGGATACGCTGACCGTTTACTTGCATGATAATCAAATTGATTTTTCAGAATCCGGATTAAGCGATGCCCTTTTAAAAAAATTAGAGCGGATCTATTTTGTAGCCTGTGGATCTGCGTATCATGTAGGTGCGGCTGGAAAATATATTTTGGAAGAGCTTACAGGGATTCCAGTGGAAGTAGACCTGGCTTCTGAATTCCGCTACAGGAATCCTAAGCTTTTGAAGGATTCTCTTGTAGTGATTATCTCACAATCCGGCGAAACCGCAGACAGTCTGGCTGCATTGCGGTTGGCAAAAGAACGCGGCCTCCCAGTTTTAGGAATTGTTAATGTGATCGGATCCAGCATCGCCAGAGAAAGCGATTATGTCCTTTATACCTACGCCGGACCGGAAATCTCTGTAGCTACAACCAAAGCTTACAGCGCCCAACTGGCAGTTGTGTATCTTTTGGGAATTCGGTGCGCGCTGGTACGTGGTGCCATTAATGAAAATCGCTGTTCAGCGCTCGTCAGTTCTGTAAAGCAATTGCCTCAGCAAATCGCAAAGGCACTTGAAGATCCGGAAAGGATTCAATGGTTTGCCAGCAAATACATAAACGCAAAAGATGTGTTTTTTATTGGACGTGGACTAGACTACGCAATTGGTCTGGAAGGCAGTCTCAAAATGAAAGAAATTAGCTATATTCATTCTGAAGCTTATGCCGCCGGAGAGTTAAAGCACGGAACAATCAGCTTAATCGAAAACGGGACTTTGGTAATCGGTCTTCTGTCGCAACCGCAGCTCTATGAGAAAACAATGAGCAATTTAATGGAAACAAAGAGCCGCGGAGCTTATCTGATGGGGGTTACGGAAGAAGGGAATTATTCGATTGAAGATACTGTAGATTTTGCAGTATATGTTCCAAAAACAGAGCCTTTATTTGCTGCCAGTGTAGAGGTGATTCCTTTGCAGCTTTTAGGATATTATCTAAGCGTATCCAGAGGCTTGGATGTAGATAAGCCGCGAAACCTGGCAAAGTCTGTAACAGTAGAATAAAACTTTAATCAATATTGAAAGTACAGGGGGAGAAAAAGCAATGGGAAAATATTTCGGAACAGACGGTTTTCGCGGAGAGGCGAATCTAACATTGACCGCAGCACATGCATATAAGATCGGAAGATTCCTTGGATGGAAGTTTGGGCCAGGAGCAAAAGTAGCAATTGGAAAGGATACCCGCCGGTCTTCCTATATGCTGGAGTATGCATTAGCAGCTGGTTTAACTGCATCCGGGGCAGACGCTCTTCTGCTTCATGTAACGACAACCCCCAGTGTGTCATACGTTGTTCGCTCTGAACATTTGGCATGTGGAGTGATGATCTCCGCGAGCCATAATCCCTACTATGACAACGGAATAAAATTAGTTAATAGCAACGGCGAGAAAATGGAGGAAGAAACGCTAGTACAGATTGAAGATTATCTGGATGGGCGTACTGAAGATATTCCCTTAGCAGCCAGAGAACGTATCGGCCGCACAATCGACTATGCAATGGGACGAAACCGCTATATTGGCTATTTAATTTCTCTTGCCACAAGATCTTATCAAGGCAAAAGAGTCGGTCTAGACTGCGCCAATGGTTCCGCTTGGATGATTGCCAAGAGTGTGTTTGATGCCTTGGGTGCCGAAACACATGTGATTCATTGTGATCCGGATGGTCTTAATATCAATCAGGATTGTGGCTCCACTCATATCCAGGATTTAGTCGCCTTGGTTCGCCGGGAAAAACTGGATATCGGATTCGCGTTTGACGGAGACGCGGATCGCTGTCTGTGCGTAGATGAAAAAGGGCAAGTGGTTGACGGCGACAAGATTCTTTATATTTATGGAAAATATTTAAAAGAGCGGGGAAAACTGGCTGGAAATAAGGTCGTAGCAACGGTTATGTCTAATCTTGGACTTTTTAAAGCACTAGACCGTGCCGGGATTGAATATGAAAAAACTGCGGTAGGAGACAAATTTGTTTATGAATGTATGAATGAACATGGGTATCGTCTAGGCGGTGAACAGTCTGGCCATATTATTTTTAAAAAATATGCCACCACAGGCGATGGGATTCTGACCGCGATTAAAATAATGGAAGTTCTTCTGGAGAAAAAAGAGACTTTGAGCCGCTTGGCAGAAGATGTGGAAATCTATCCGCAAGTTTTAAAAAATATACGAGTAACGAATAAAGAAGCTGTTTTAAAGGATGAAGAAATCCAAAAAGCAATTCAGCAAGCGTCGCTGGCTCTGGGAGATAACGGCCGTATTCTGGTACGGGCAAGCGGAACGGAACCTTTGATCCGAGTAATGGCGGAGGCTCCAAGTGAAGAGATTTGCGGCCGACACGTAGAGGAAATACTGCAAGCCATTCAGAATGGAGGATACAGCATAGAGAAATAGCAAACTAAAGATTCATTAGGGAAGAAGGCAGCTTGATGAAACTCAGTAAGATTCAGCACAGGATTTATGATATTATTATCAGCACGCTGGCAATTGCAGCCGCAGTGCTGGTTCTGATTGATCTGTCACAAGGCTTAAATGACTGGCAAAAAACTGCTGATCAAATTATTCTGGCTATTTTTACCCTCGATTATGCTGTGCGCTTTTATATTGCTCCTGATAAGCCGAAATTTATTCATTCGAATATTTGCGATTTAATCGCCATTCTCCCGTTCCATACGTTATTCCGAGCATTTAAGATTACAGCCCTCGCGCGGGCCGCCCGGTTTACAAAAATCCCAAGACTATTTGCATTCCTTTATCGACCGCTGAAAAAACCGACTCGTTTTTTTTATTCTAATTGATTTAAATACGGTTGATTTGTAACAGCGCTCATGATTCTTGCAGGCGGCATTCTGATTCATTTTGCGGAAGGAATGAGTTACGGAGACGGAATATGGTGGGCATTTGTTACTGCGACTACGGTAGGATATGGCGATATTTCTCCCACTACCTTCTACGGACGGCTGATTGCTATGGCATTGATGTTAGTAGGCATTGGCTTAATTGGTACTGTAACCAGCACTCTTACTTCGTATTTTCTAAATACACAAAGAAAAAACACTGAAAACCAGACCATTGAAATGATTAAAAACCAATTGGACCATTTTGAACAGCTTTCCAATGAAGATATAGAAATTATTTATAAGCTTTTAAAAGGCCTAAAGAACATGGATTAATTCTATTTTTGTGTTCACTTTCCCTACTCCGCCCTCTTCTCATAACTCTCCGGCGTATAGTGGATCACCCGGGTTCCACTGTTTTCAAACTTAAAGGGCACGTACAGAAGATTTTCCATGGCTTTATGGACGCTTTCCTGTTTATCCTCCTCCACATAAAACAGCAGGAAGCCGCCGCCGCCAGCGCCCAAAAGCTTTCCGCCCA
>CALWIS010000002.1 GCA_944380795.1 uncultured Clostridia bacterium
TCTTTGATGACCTCATAATTTTTGACCAGGCCGGAGATGACCTGCTTGATTTCCTGCATAAAGTCCTCACTGTCATATTCCTGACGCTCAATCATCAGGAGCTTTTCTTCCCAGTCTGCTGTCATGCTGGGGGACTGAATCTGTTCCGGCATCACTGTCACCAGTGCTGTCCCTTTATGGGTGGGAATCAGGTACTTGGTTTTCTTGTCGCCTTTACGCTCCAAAAAGCCGATCCGCACCAGCTTTTCAATGGTTCCGGCACGGGTAGCAGGTGTGCCCAGTCCCTTACGCTCTGCTTCTTTGGGCATTTCATCTGCACTGGCGGTTTCCATGGCGTGAAGCAAGGTATCCTCGGTGTAATGTTTGGGTGGGGTGGTTTTGCCCTCTTTGACCTCAGCAGCATGGACACTCAATCCCTCGCCGGTCAGCAGTTCTGGCAGAATGGGTTCCGCTTTTTTCTCTTTGTCACGAGGAAGAAACTGTTTCCATCCAATCTGCACCACCTGTTTGCCTTTGGCCGTAAAAGGCACACCGTCCTTGTCCAGCTCTACCTGCGTTTCGGTATAGCGATAAGGCTCGCCCACAGCACAGAGGAGGCGGGTGCAAATCAGCTGCAATACCGCAAGCTCGCCCTTGGGTAGCTCGCTGAAATTGCATTTCTGCAATTCTCTGGTGGGGAGAATGGCGTGATGGTCAGACACCTTTTTGTCATTGATGACCTGCTCAACAGAAACAGGTACAGCTTCCACACCAGAGACAGGGAATGTGGAAAACACCAGCTCTACAAGAGCTGGGAGTCCATCTGCCATGTCGTGGGTCAGATATCGACTATCCGTGCGAGGATAAGTGACCAGCTTCTTTTCATAGAGGTTTTGGGTATAGTCCAGCGTCTGCTGAGCTGTGTAGCCCAACACCCGGTTGGCCTCCCGCTGCAAGCTGGTCAGGTCATAAAGCGCAGGGGGCCGTTCGATTTTCTCCTTACTCTCTGCCTTGGTAACAGTAGCCACAGCTCCAATGCAACCTTTACAGAGCGCCGTAGCTTCTGCCTTGTCCTGCATCCGCTCACTGGTAGCAGAAAAGTCACTGAACGTCAGCTCGACCGTATAGAACGGTTCAGAATGAAAAGCCATAATTTCTGCCTCTCGCATGACAGCCATAGCCAGCGTTGGAGTCATCACACGGCCCACATTCAAGGTCTGCCCATATAGACATGAAAAAAGCCGAGTAGCGTTCATACCAACCAACCAGTCGGCTCGATCTCGGCATAGGGCAGCTTCATACAAAGCGTCATATTCACTTGAAGGCTTCAGGTTTTGGAACCCATCACGGATTGCGGAATCCTCCATAGAGGATACCCACAGCCGCTCAAAAGGCTTTTTGCATCCGCACTGGTGATACACCAGGCGAAAAATCAGCTCGCCCTCACGCCCAGCATCTGTTGCACAGATCAGGCTGTCCACATCGGCTCGTTCCATCAGCTTTTTGAGAATGCCAAATTGTTTTCGGGTGCCGGAGGACACCTGATACCTCCACCGCTCCGGGAAGATGGGAAGATCTTCCCGCCGCCATTTACTGTACTTCTCATCGTACCCTTCCGGGGGTATCAGCTCCACCAGATGCCCTACGCACCAGCTAACCAGGTAGCCATTACCCTCCAAGTAACCATCCCCTCGATTAGTGGCTCCCAGGACTTTGGCAAAGCTCTGTGCGGCTGAGGGTTTCTCAGCCAGTACCAATTTCATACTACCACGCTCCTTTTCAATTTTAATAAAAAGCAGTCCTGTACTAACCGTACAAGACTGCTATGTAATGATAAGTATTATATTTTCTTCTTTTTCTTAATAACGACAGCCGCAGCAGCTATAACGCCAACCACACCGACCCCCACTATTACCCCTTGAATTGGGTTGTTGATTTTTAGGGGATATTCCGCTGTACAGCCATCTTCTGTCTCCGCAATAACGATAACTTCTCCGCTCTTATGTGCCTGTAGAACACCATTTTCGTCATTCGTTGCTATATTTTCATCATTTGTGCGCCACGTGACGGCTGGATATGTTGCATTTTCGGGAAGCACTTCAGCACTAAAATCCATGGATTCTCCGATGTTTATTTTTTCGTCACTTGATGGAGTTATGATAATTTCAGAAACATTGATGGGCATTACTTCAATCTGAATGGATGTCTCAACATCTTTTTGCTTTGCGTAAACTGTAGCTGTGCCAATATTAAGAGCGTTAAGGACACCTTCTTGGCTAATTTCCGCAATAGAAGTATCGCTGATTTCCCAAGTCACATCTTGAACTGTAGTATCGTGTGGGGTAAAAACCGCTTGCAGATTTGTTGTAGAACCAATCTGAATTTGGGAGTCACCCTCAATTGCTATAGATGTTGCAACTATTTCATTTACTTCGACCGTTACAGAATCACTAATTCCATTATTGGCGGCTGCATAAATCGTTGTCTTACCGCAAGCCATAGCGGTAATCACACCATCAGCAGTTACTGTTACAATGTCCGGATTTTCTGATTTCCACTCCAGCTCAGTATTTGTTGCATCTGTAGGGTTGACCGTAGCCTGTACATTAAACGTCTTTCCTAATTCCAATGAAATAAGTTCTTCTTCAATGCTAACCAATTCAACAGGTTTTTCTTTAACGGTAATTTTGATAGATGCAGTCTTTCCATTGAACGATGTACCCGTGATAGTGGCTGTTCCAAAGCCAACAGCCTCAATCGTGTTATTTCGCAAAGAAATCACACTAGAATCACTACATTCCCAATCAATTTGGGTATTACAAGCATTTGATGGGTAAACAGAGCCGTTAATTGTTGTACTTTCACCAAGGTATAATGACGTTTTTTCTGCCTTGACGGACACACTCGATGGAAATGTATCTCTGTACGGACAATACCCGCTTGTGTGAAGATGAGCAGGATATCCACCGCAATGATAGTGATAGCTCCCCAATCCGCTTACATTTTTGTTATCTCTATGTCCTCCGCTACTGTCTGTTCGCCCGGAATGAGCATATGCGATATTAGTGCAACTTACGACAAGAAGAGCAACACACAAAATCCGAAGCAATATATTTTTATACCTGTACATGGTTCTATAAAGTCCTCTCTTATCTTGTTATGGTTTACATCTGCCACAGGGATCATAGCCCTGGGCAATTAAATCATCTCGACTTCCAGTATAGTAATCTGTATTGCTTTCTTTCATTGTATCTACACTGGAGCATGTCGGATAATGAAATTTATGTGTATTAGTATTGAGAATATAATCAGCAGTGCTCGATGTATTATTTGTGGTTTCAGTTGTTTGGGAAGTTTCCTCATTATTACTCGAAGTTCCTTCCGCATAACTCTCACCTGTGGAATAATCAATTATAATTCCAGGCTGAACATTGTAAGAATAGACACAGAACTGAATATCTGTTCCGTTATCTTCAACTGAGTACCCCTCCATCAACACACCAGATGCCACCAAATTATTTTCTTCATACATAGGTGTAACTCGGTACAAAACATGGTTTCCAGTTTCCTGAACATAATCTGCTACCATATTTTCAAACGGAAGCATTCCCTCAATATTCAAATAACGAGTTCCGGTAATAAGATTCTTTTCGTTAGCATTTTCGGCAGTCAGTTGAAAGCCTATTAAGTGACACCGATTATACAAATAACCGCCGTCTACTAAATGAAGTGACCCCAAAAAGTTAGACAATATTTTCGGAGGAAAATTGTTTAAGCAGCTGAAAGGGCTTGCTGTCTGTGAAGAGCAGGCGGCAAGCCCTTTAGCTTTGCCTTGATTCTGCGGTTGTTATAGTAATCCAGATAGTCTATCAGCTCCTGCTTGAAGTGTTCCATGGATCCGAATTTTT
>CALWIS010000003.1 GCA_944380795.1 uncultured Clostridia bacterium
ATGATGCGGCAGCTTTCTTCCATGAAGTTTGCCGCATGGGAGCTGCACGTTTTTCTGGATACCCATCCGGGAAATTGCGAGGCCGCTAAAAAATTGGAAGAATATCGGAAAAAGATCAGCGAGCTGACCCGAGAGTATGAAGAGACCTTTGGGCCCATCCATGAGAACCACAATGATACCAGCCGTTGGGCTTGGATCAGTGGCCCGTGGCCCTGGGAGAATGAGGAGGAGGAAGAGTAATGTTCGTTTATGAAAAGCGGCTCCAATACCCCATCAGGATTAAAAATCCCAATCCGGCGCTGGCAAAGCTGATTATCAGCCAGTACGGAGGCCCTCACGGGGAGCTCGGTGCATCCCTGCGCTATCTCAGCCAACGGTATACCATGCCGTACCCGGAATTAAAGGCCATCCTCACCGATATCGGTGCAGAAGGGTCACAATGGCACCGTATTTTGGGGTATCTGTAAACCTTTCAGTACATAGCTCCATTTGGTAGGCAGCAGCTTGAGATGCACCTCCAGATGCCGGTCCGGGTAGGCGGTGATGTGGTCGAGCAGATTGCCGTAGAAATTCTGAGAAGCGGTCTCGCCGCTAACAATGCCTCTTACCTTGGTGCGAATGTCTCGTTCCAGTGTAGCTGTGTTGCGGGGTGGGCTTTCCTGTTTCTCTGCCGCCGCGATTTTTTCGTTGAGTTCGGCTATGCGGCGGTCATACTCAGCGTTCATCAGCTTCATGTCAACTTCTGAGATAGTTTTCGTAAAAAAGGCGTCCAGTACGCTCCTTTTCTTTGCCTCTATTTGTTCCCGTTCCTTGTTTAGATGCGAAACGTTTAGCAGATTGTTGTCCTGAGAAAATTGGAGGGCTTTCAGCACTATGCGGGTGGCATCGCGGATGACGGCCTGTGTATCCAACTCTAGCAGATTCACCGACTGCCGCACCATCTCCAGGCCTACCTCGTCTTGAAGCTGGTATCCAACATCGCAGCCGATTTCGTTGCCTGCGGGGTCGGTATGGCGCTTGCCCTCTGCTGTGGCGGTGCCGCATCGCCAAACCTTACAGCAGCTTCCATTTTTACGCTTGCGGCTGCGGGAAACAAAACTCTGCCCACATTCTTTGCATTTGATTTTCCCCGACAGCGGATAGCGGTTCCCATGGCCGGAGCCATATTTTCCGTCAATGTCCCGCCGGGTAATTTCACGTTGAGCTTTCTCCCACAGTTCCCGGTCAACAATGGGCTGGTGATGGTCTTTGAGAAAGACAAATTCCTCCTCACCCCGGTTGTATTTTTTCTGGTGAGTGAGATAGTCGGGGGTAAAGGTCTTTTTTTGTTTTAAATCCCCGCAGTACTTCTCGTTGCGTAGAATTTTGAGGATCGTGGTATTTCTCCAGTTGGTACTGCCGGTGAGGGTCTTGTATCCCGCCTCCCGCAGTTCCCGCGCAATTATGGTGGTGCCTTTGCGTTCCAATACATATTTGTGAAAAATCAGCCGGACAATTTCCGCCCCCTGGGGGTTGATTGTCATTTTCCCGTTTTTCACATCGTACCCCAGCATGGAGCGCCCAAATACAACGCCCTGCTCCATGCGGCGTGTCTGCCCCCATTTGACCCGGGAGGAGGTCTTGCGGCTTTCCTCCTGTGCAATGCTGCCCATAATGGAAAGACGGAGCTCTGCGTCCGGCTCCAGGGTATGGATGCCATCGTTCATAAACAGCACGCCGATTCCCCAATGCCGCAAATCGCGGGTATAGGAGATGGTGTCCAGGATATTTCGGGAAAAACGGCTGACCTCTTTGGTGAGAATCAAATCGAACCGGTGAAGCTGGGCATCGTGAATCATACGGTGGAAGGCCGCGCGTTTTTTGGTGCTGGTTCCGGTAATGCCTTCATCCGCATACACCTGATACAGCTCCCAATCCGGCTGGCGGTCAATGTATTCACGAAAATACCGCTGCTGGCTTTCAAAGGAATTTGCCTGGTCTTCTTTATCGGTAGACACACGGCAGTAGGCGGCAACTTTTATTTTTATCCCTCCTCAAATCCCCTGACAATGCAGGATATCAAAGCTATATTGTACCTGTATGTCATTCAAGATCCCTTGCTCTTTCAGACAAAGCAAAATCGATTGTAGGTATAATCGGTAAAATTCCGGCGTGGTCGTTTTGCTGACGCTAACCTGTTGGGTGCATTTTAAAAATATTGCTTCGTTTTTCATTAGCGCACCTCCCTCCAATACATTTATGAGGAGGGCTCGCCGATTTTGCCTGTCCGTTGTTTCGTTAGATAGGCGAACATTACAAGACCAGACCGCTTAAATACAAAAAAACCGCCGCTATGAAGTGAATCATAAACGGCGGTAGATAGAGTATACGATTATTCTGCCAGTGAAAACGTCACGTCCACATTCCCAACCCCCAGCACCTTCAAAAGGCTTTCTTTTGTGGCGCCTTCAATAACAGCCAGTTTTGTAAAGTTCCAAGAGTTGGTTCCATAGTAAATGGTGATTTGATTTCCCTGATATAGGATTACATCCCCAGCGTCCACGCTGATCTGGGTATCATTTCTCGGCAGGCTGGTTCCCAGTGGGCCAACCTTTTCCATCCCTGCATAATCAGACATCTCCACGGTAACGGGCCCTTCCTGCAACAATGCAAGGAATGCTTCCGCGGAAGAATTGTTTTCCGGGATGGCAGTCAAAGTGGTATCCCCAACTGTAATTTGTATTTTCACAGATGTATCCTCCTTCGATGGACTTTCCGATTCTGGTTCCTGCGTTGTGGATTCCGGCTGTGAGGGATCCGCTTTTGGTTCCAATGGCTCTGCCTCGGCGGAAGAGGCTTCTTTCAAAAGGGAACTTTCTGATTTTGTATCAT
>CALWIS010000004.1 GCA_944380795.1 uncultured Clostridia bacterium
GACCGTCGATGTCGAATTCCTCCACCCAGCCTTTGATGCACTCCAGCAGATGGTCCACCACCGCCGGGTTGCGCAGGTTCAGCTTGACCAGCTCAAAATGGCCCTCCCAGCCCTCATACCACAAGCCATCGTTGTAGCCGTTGTTGCCGCCAAAATTGATGTGGAACCAATCCCGGTAGGGGGAGTTTTCCCGGTTGCGCAGCACATCCTGAAAGGCCCAGAAGCCGCGGCCCACATGATTGAACACGCCGTCCAGCACCACCCGGATACCGGCTGCGTGAAGGGCATCGCACATCTCTTTAAAATCCTGGTTGCTGCCCAGCCGGCAGTCGATCTTGCGGAAATCCCGGGTATCATAGCCATGGTTGTCGGATTCAAACACCGGGGAGAAATAAATAGCCCCAATGTGCAGCTTTTGCAGATGAGGAATCCACTCCTTGACCTTTTGGATACGGGGAATCTCTACGCCGTCGTTGGCAAGAGGGGCCCCACAGAAGCCCAGGGGGTAGATTTGATAAAAAACGGATTCGTATGCCCACATATTGAAAACTCCTTTACTGCCCGGGGTGATACCGGAACACCGATGAATAAATTTTGGAAAGAAAAAGCTGCCGAAATCACCGGCGGCCTTTCCACGCCTATTATACCACACGCAGGCAAAAAATCAACATCATGAACAAAACATTATTCCTTTATCCGAATTTGTTGGGCGAAATTTAGCAAATCTTCCAAATTATTGTCGATTTCCCCTTCCGATACCGCCTCCAAGAGCCGCCGGAGCACCCGCCCCATTTCCGGGCCGGGCGCAAACCCCGCTGCCAACAGCTCCCTGCCGGAAATCGCCAGCTGCTTCATGGAAAAACAGGCCCCTTCCCTTAAAATTTGCCGCGCCTGTTCTTCGGTTTCCTTTAGTAAGGGGAGCCGTTGGGAGGGGTACGGTTCCGCAAGCCCCCAGGTGTCGGCCTGCTGCACTGCCAAAAGCTGGAAAAACGCCTCCTCTCCCAGTTGGCGCAGACGGCGGCGCACCAGAGTTTCGTTGTCCACTATGGGGCCATCGTGATAGCGGATGAGTACCGTCACCCGCTCCCGCAGGGCGTTATCCATCCGTAGGCGGCGGCAGATTTCATCGGCCATTTGGCTGCTTTGGGCGGCGTGGCCATAAAAATGCCCCACCCCCTTCTCATCCATGGAAAAGCACCTGGGCTTTGCCACATCGTGGAGGAGCACCGCCAAGCGAATCGGCAACTCCGTCTGGGGGTATTCCAACGCTTTCAGCGTGTGCTCCCACACGGTGCCAAAATGATGGGGGTTGTGCTGGACGCAGGCGGCGCAGGGTTCCAGCTCGGGAATCACCTGAAACACAATGGGGGCAAATTTCCCCAACACCTCGGCGGCATGAGGGGCGCACAAAAGCCGCCGCCACTCCTGCCAAATGCGCTCCACCGCCACCTGGGAGAGATTTTCTTTTAATTCCAGCATGGCCCGGGCGGTGTCCTCCTCCACAGAAAAGCCCAGCACTGCCGCAAACCGCATGGCCCGGGCAATGCGCAGAGCATCCTCGGAAAAGCGCCGCCGGGGCTCTCCTACACAGCGGAGCACCCGATTTTTCAAATCCTCCTGTCCGCCAAAGCAATCCACCAGCCCAAGCTGGGGAGAGTAGGCCATGGCGTTGATGGTAAAGTCCCGCCGGGCCAAATCCTCCTCCAAGCTGGGGGTAAAGCGCACCGCCTCTGGGTGGCGGCCGTCCTTATAATCGCCATCCTGCCGGAAGGTGGTGATCTCCACCTGCATACCCTCTGTCAGGGCGGTGAGGGTGCCGTGGCGAAGGCCGGTTTCCAACAGCCGCACGCCGGCAAGGGCTGTTTTCATTTCCTCCGGTGTGGCAGAGGTGGCCATGTCCCAATCGTGGGGCGTTTGCCCCATTAAACTATCTCGGACACAGCCGCCCACTACCACGGCGCAATGGCCCGCTGCCTGTAGCTGGGAGCGCAAGGTTTCTACCGGCGCGGGAATTTGAATCAAAGCTGCCATATTCTCACTTCCTTTTCAAAGGTTAGGGGGTTGTTTGTATGAAGCCGAAAAAACCGTCCATACTGAAAACAAGGCCGCCGGAAAAGGCGTTGAGAAAGGACGGTACCAGGATGCAATATAACAAGGTGGAGATCTGCGGGGTGAACACCTCCAAACTAAAGGTGCTGACGGAAAAAGAAAAGACCGCCCTGCTGCTGCAAATGCGGGACGGCTCTCCAAAAGAAGCCCAAAAAGCCCGGGAAGAACTGATTAACGGGAACCTGCGGCTGGTGCTCAGCGTAATCCAGCGGTTTACCAACCGGGGAGAAAACCCCGACGACCTGTTCCAAGTGGGGTGCATTGGCCTGATGAAGGCCATCGACCACTTTGACGTGAGCCAGGGGGTGCGGTTCTCCACCTATGGGGTTCCCATGATTATTGGAGAAATTCGCCGCTACCTCCGGGACAACAACACCATCCGGGTGAGCCGCTCCATGCGGGACGTGGCCTACCGGGCCATGCAGGCCAAAGAAAAGCTCACGGCGGAAAAAGGCTCGGAGCCCAGCGTGGAGGAAATCGCCAAAGCCATCGGCGTAAAGCGGGAAAACGTGGTGCTGGCACTGGAAGCCATTGTGGAGCCGGTCTCTTTGTACGAACCGGTGTTCTCCGACGGCGGAGACACCATTTATGTGATGGACCAGGTGGGCGACAAAAACGACGACCGGAACTGGCTGGATGAGATTGCTCTCAAGCAGGCGGTCAACGACCTGAATGAGCGGGAAAAGCACATCCTCTCCCTGCGGTTCTTTCAGGGCAAGACTCAAATGGAGGTGGCTTCGGAAATCGGCATCAGCCAGGCCCAGGTGTCCCGGCTGGAAAAGGCGGCGCTGGATAAGATCAAAAAAGATCTTTGATGGATTTCCCCTCCAGCGCCTTTTCCTGCCCACTTATTTTATTGGATGGGGCACGGAATCACCACCGGCCCCATGGCTCCCGGCCCTAATTCATAGGTGGGATAGCAGAGGTACACAGTGTTATTCTCAATATAAAACGCATATCGATCCAGCGTGTATTCACTGACGATCTGTTTGGCATCCTGTATTTCACCCGCCCACCAGCCTTGGTCGGGATGCTCCTGTATATATTGCACCGATTGCTCCTGCAAATATGTAAGTACTTCCTCCTCGTCCATGGCGAAAACATCGGTGAGCTTTAATTCCTCTCCGGTTTTCAGATTAAAGTTGACGCCCACATAATTGCTATTAAAAACGCCGCCCATATACCATTTGCTTTGCAACCTTACACTGAGGATGCTCTTTTCATTGCAGGTAATCTCCCCTTCCAGCAAATTCATAAACGGATATTCCGGGTCCACCATGTCCAAGGGGGTTTGGTCTATATTGGCCGATGTAAAGAAATCGTCGCATTGTTCCTGGGCCAGTTGGTTGATGGCCGCGAATTCCGGGCAAGTCTCTTCCAGCACCAGTTTATCGTAGTAGTGCTCCACCAGCACTTGTCCCGCTTCGTTTGTTACCGAGTGGTCCACCCGCTCCAAAGAGGCATTGGCAACATCGGTGGGAATAGGCGTGGCGGTAGGCGAAGGAGATGGTGTGGCCGCTTCCTGTTCCTCCTGGGGCAAAGAATTCGAACCTGTCAGCCCTTCCAGCATAGCGGCAATTTCGGCGTTGCCGCCGGTGGCTTCCAAGCCCTGCTCCAAGGTCTTTACCGCAGAATCATAGTCCTCCTGGGCCACATGGACCTGCGCCAACAACCGGTAGGACTTTTCGTTTTTAGGGGCAATTTCAATGGCGCGGTTCAAGGCCACCACCGCGTCCTCATACCGAAGCTCCTGGAGGTACTTTTCCCCCAAAGAGAGCTGCTCCTGGAATGTATCCTTGGTTTGGGAGGAAAGGGCAAAATAGATGCCGGTGATGATGCCTGCCAGCACGATCACCGCCACCAGAATCCACACCAGGGGGTGGATTTTGCGCTTTCCCCCTTTTTGGCTGGGTGGATTCCCCTCTGCCGGAGCGGGGACAAAGGAAGTGGGAACTTTTTTTAGAGAAGCGCCACATTTTTCGCAAAAATTAGAGTCATCGGGATTAAAACTGCCGCACTGATGACAATACATAGTATACCCTCCTGCTATGATTGTTGATTTTCTTGTAATTGCCGCACAAGATGCCATTATTATAATCTAATTCCTAGGCTATGGCAAGAAAGGAACGCAAAAACCGGCTGCCCCAAGGACAGCCGGTTTTAAATACTGTTTTTCTGCTTTTATTACAGGGGACGGCAGGCTTCTTCCAGCCAGACCTTTGCTTCGGGCTCCACATGAGGCGCCAAAGCCTTGTATACCCGCTGATGATACTCGTTGAGGTACTCCAGCTCTTCCCGGGTCATCATCTCCACATCAATGGCCTTGCGGTCAATGGGGAACAAAGTTAGGGGCTCCATCTTCAAGAAGCGGCCGTATTCGGTCTCCTTCCAGAACACCACTTCCAGCATATTCTCGGTGCGGATGCCGTATTTTCCCTCCATATACAGGCCGGGCTCGTTGGTAATGGTCATGCCCACTTGCAGCACACCGGAGGAACGCTGGCTGAAGTTCTGGGGACCTTCATGCACGCCGCCAAAGAATCCCACACCGTGGCCGGTGCCACAGCGGTAATCCAGGCCGTACTTCCACACCTGCTGCCGTGCCAAGCAATCCAACATACCATCTTTGGTGCCCTCCGGGAACACCGCCATAGCCAGTTGGATGTGGCTCTTGAGCACCCGGGTAAAGTCGGTCTTTTCCTCCTCGGTGATGGGGCCCATGACAAAGGTACGGGTCACATCGGTGGTGCCGGTCAGGTACTGTCCGCCGGAATCAATGAGCAAAAAGCCTTTCTTTTGCAGCACGTCGGATTTCTCCGCGGTGGGGCCATAGTGCATCATGGCGGCGTTGGGACCGTAACCGGCAATGGTGTCAAAGCTGTCGCCCTTGTTTTCGGGCATTTTGGCGCGCTCGGCGGACAGCATCACACATACATCATACTCGTTGACCGTCTCCCCTGCTTCCATGCGCTTTTGGAGCTTGACCCAGAAATTCGCAAGGGCAACGCCGTCCCACACATGGGCCTGACGGATATTTTCCAGCTCGGTGGGATTCTTCACGCCCTTGAGGGCATTCACTACATCGCTCCCGTACACAATGGAAACGGTATCGTTCTTCATGAGGCGCAGCAGGTTGTCGTAGCTGATGCCGGCCTTATTCACCAGCATTTTGGCGCCGCCCAGATCGCCGGAAAGGTCCTCGGTGATAGCGCTGTAGGGGCGCAGTACAAAGGTCTCCTTCAAATAGGCGATATCCTCGGCGCTCAGGCGATCCTCGTCCAGATACAGGCGGGCTTCATTTTTCAGCACCAGCACATAAGAGGTGGCAAAGGGGTTATAGGCAATATCGGAAGCGCGGACGTTGGAAAGCCAGTTGGCGCAGTCCAAAGTGCTGTACAGCTGGGCGTCGGCGTCCTTTTCGGCCAGCTTTTCCCGTACCTGCTCCAGCTTCTCCTTGGGGGAAAGACCGGCATACTTCACATCCAGCACATAAGCTGGGGTGTGCGGCAGTTCGGGGCGACCCTCCCATACAGGCATGACCAAATCTTCGCTCACCAGAGAGGCCCCTACCTTCTCCAGCTTTTCCTGAAGCGTCAGGCCGCTGGAAGCGGGATAAATAGCGCCGTCCACAGCAACGGTTTTGCCGGACTGAGTATCGGCCAGATATTCCTCCACGGTGGGCACACCCTTTTCCCGCATACGGAACAGTTTGATCTCACTGCCGGAAAGCTGGTTCTCCGCTTGAATAAAGTACCGGCCGTCGGTCCACAGGCCGCTCTCCTCTTTGGTGATTACCAGAGTACCGGCGGAACCGGTAAACCCGGAAAACTCCTTGCGGGCCTTCCACGCCTCGGGAATGTACTCGCTCATATGGGGGTCGCTGGTGGGAATCACCAGGGCATCTACATTGGCTTTCGCCATTTCACCGCGCAAAACGGCAATTTTCTCATTGATGGTCATAGGAAACAACTCCTTTGTGAAAAGTAAACCGCCCCCGGATGGGGGGCCGGAGGCGGCAGCAAGACAAAACTTCTCCGGCAGCATACCAGAATGCAGACGGAAAACATTCCATCCACAGTTATTTATCATACTGCAAAGCAGGCTGTTTTTCAAGGGCGTTTCTGAAAACTAAGAAATTGACGAATTTTCCACAAGCAACAGACAGATACAAGGCAAAAAACGCAGGAATCCTTGATGGATTCCGAGTATTTTTAACGCGGTAGCTGTCGTTGATTGTAGGAAAAGACAAAAATTTCGACTTTTCAGATAGCCCCAAGTCAAAACCCAAAACTTCTCCGGGCATAAAAACTGCCCCGGGAAAAGATTCCACCGGGGCAGTTGGGATATTTAAAATTTTATCAGGCAGCAGCCGGTGCAGCTTCTTTCCCGAACAGCTTCTTGACGCCCTGGATGACAACCACAACGCCCAAAGCCAGAATCAGCACAGCAAATACCAGCTGGAGGCAAGCGCCCCAGGCAGTGAGCACGCTGGCGCCGTTGACCATGGTAGTCATGCCGGAAATCCAGGCATAGGTGCCGTCCACCAAACCGGAGGTGAGCTGCCAGATGGTCATGCCCAATGCGGTGAAGGTCACGGCGATCATCACCACCATGGGAATTCACAGCATAAAGCCCTTGCGCTTGGTGCGCTTGAGGAACACAGCGCAGGCCACCAGTGCCAGTGCAGACAGCAGCTGGTTGGCGGAACCAAACAGCGGCCAGATAGAGGCATAACCGGCCTTAGCCAGCAGATAGGCCAGCACCAGAGTGATGATGGTGGCAAAATACTTGTTGGTGAGTACCTTGCGCACCGGGCCCATATCCTCATCCTTGATGGAGGCATCCAGGAACAACTCCTGGAAGGACAGACGGCCAACACGGGCCACAGAGTCCAGAGAGGTGAGAGCGAAAGCGGAAACCGCCAGGTTAATAAGGGTGAACACCACGTCCTTGGGCAGGCCTATCACCTGGAGGAAGTTGGACACGCCGCCGATGAGCACCCACAGCAGCACCGGCACCCAGCCGAAGATAGCGGCCTGAATGGGCCCGTTGATGGGGCCTGCACCGGCAATAGATGCAAACTGATGGCCGAACACCACGTTGGTGTCTGCCGGAACATAGTCAACGCCGTCTTCCAGTTCGCAGGCCGGCGTTTTTGCTTTGGGATCAATGCCCCAGGTCTTGGCAAGGTAGCGGCCATAAATCAGGTACGCACCGCCCAGGACCACAATGGCAATGATCATCATAAGCAAACCGTTCATTGTGATGACCTCCTGTTTTTTCCCGGGAAATGACCGGGAAATGTTTTCCCCTTATTCAGGTTTTATTGTCATACATTGCACTACTCATCAGACAACGTGTCAATAAATCCGAAATGATAAATTCACATTTTATTCATGAGTATAAAAGTGTTTGTCAAAGCTTCTATTTTTTGCGCAAAAAGCCAAAAGGAGTGCTTGCCAAAAATAAATATAGAAAACGCCCTATGTGCTCCAGTATATGGAAAACACACAGGGCGTATGATTCAGAGCCGATCCGATTCCGCTACCCGCAAAGCCCGCATGGCGTTGAGGATGGCGATGACGGACACTCCCACATCGGCGAACACTGCCAGCCACATATTGGCAAAACCAAGCGCACCTAGTACCAGCACCACGGCCTTGACACCCAAAGCAAACACAATATTCTGGCGGACGATCCGCAGCGTCTTTCGGGCAATGCGGATGGCTAGAGGGAGTTTTGAGGGCTTATCGTCCATCAGTACAATGTCGGCAGCTTCAATAGCAGCGGCAGAGCCCATGGCTCCCATGGCAATGCCTACATCTGAGCGGGAGAGCACCGGCGCGTCGTTGATGCCGTCGCCCACAAACACCAGCCGTCCCTTCTCCGATTTCGAGGCCAGCAGCGCTTCTACCTGCTCCACCTTGTCTGCGGGTAACAGCTCGGTGTACACTTCTTCCAATCCCAGACGGCGGGCGGTATCCTCCCCCACCTCTTTGGCGTCGCCGGTGAGCATCACCGTCTTTTTCACTCCCAGCTCTTTCAGCCGGGAAATGGTCTGGGCGGCGTCGTCCTTCACCTCGTCGGAGATGACGATATGTCCGGCATACTGGCCGTTAATGGACACATGGACCAAAGTGCCCACCCGGTGGCATTTATGACATTCACTGCCCTCTTCGGCCATCAGCTTTTGGTTGCC
The DNA here is from genome assembly GCA_944380795.1 of uncultured Clostridia bacterium. GTDB lineage: Bacteria > Bacillota > Clostridia > Oscillospirales > Acutalibacteraceae > Heritagella_A. The sequence continues at coordinate 8,309 of CALWIS010000004.1, forward strand.
CACACACACGGTCTTGCCGTCGATCACAGCTCGAATGCCCCGGCCGGAAAGCTCCTCCACCTTCGCCACCCGGTTGCTGTCCAGCTCCCCTTGGCAGGCCTCCCGCAGGGAACGGGCAATGGGGTGGTCGGAATAGCACTCCGCCAGAGCCGCCGCTTCCAGCAGCTCCTCGGAAGTGGCGTTTCGGGGATGTACGGCGGTGACATGGAACACACCGCGGGTGAGGGTGCCAGTCTTATCAAAGACCACTGTCTCTGTATGGGCCAGCGCTTCCAAATAGTTGCCGCCCTTTACCAGAATCCCCTTGCGGGACGCGCCGCCGATACCGCCGAAAAAGCTGAGGGGCACGGAAATCACCAGAGCGCAGGGGCAAGAAACCACCAGGAAGATCAGCGCACGGTTAATCCACTCGCTCCAGTTGCCCAAGAACAGGGACGGCACCACTGCTAGCAGCACGGCGGCAATCACCACAATGGGGGTGTACCACCGGGCAAACCGGGTGATAAAGTTCTCATACCGGGCTTTGCGGGCACTGGAATTCTCCACCAGTTCCAAAATTCGGGCCACGGTGGACTCCCCGTATTCGCTGGTGGTGCGGATACGCAGCAAACCGCTTTCGTTGACACAGCCGCTGATGACTTCATCCCCCGGAACCACTGCACGAGGCAGGGATTCTCCGGTAAGAGCCGCCGTATCCAGAGAGGAGGTGCCCTCCACGATAATGCCGTCCAGGGGGATGCGCTCCCCGGGCTTGACGGTGATGATCTCCCCCACCGCCACTTCTTCGGGGCTCACCTGCACCAGCTTGCCCTCCCGCTCAATGTTGGCCCAATCCGGGCGAATGTCCATGAGAGAAGCAATGGAGCGGCGGGAACGGTTCA
>CALWIS010000005.1 GCA_944380795.1 uncultured Clostridia bacterium
TTTTGCCATCGAAAATATCGACGCTACTATTTTGGCCCAAGCCCCTAAACTGCGGCCTCATATCGACGCTATGCGGGAGAACTTGGCCCGCTCCTGCGGTATCCCTGTGGATTGTGTTAGCGTAAAGGCTACCACCGAGGAAGGACTGGGATTTACTGGAGCCAAAGAAGGAATCGCTGTCCACAGTGTGTGCCTGCTGCATTGAGGGGCCGGACGGACCTTTTTTCCTTTTTCCGCATACTCTGGAAGGACGGGGAATGGATACATTTCCCCTTGAGTTTTCAGAGAGGTGGTTTTTTGGATGGAAAAACCTGTTATACAGGTCAGTTCCGTCACATACGCGATGAAGAGCCGTGACCTGTTGTTTCGCCACGGCATCCGGGCCTATGTGGAGCGCAGCACCCGTTCCAGCAAGGCCGGCTGCGGATATAGCTTGTATGTGCCGGAAAATACCGATACTGCAGAAGAGATTCTTCGGAAAGCCGGCATCCGGGTGCTGGGACGGGTGGAAAGGGCGGATCTGCGATGATCTATCTGGATAACGCCGCTACCACCTACCCTAAGCCCCCTATGGTGCGGCAGGCGGTAGAGGTCGCTCTGCGGCGGTTTGGTGCCAATCCTGGCCGCAGCGGTTACCCCATGAGTATGGCGGCAGCCGAAGAGGTTTATGCCTGCCGGAAGGAAGTTTCCGAATTTTTTGGGGGGCCGGGGCCGGAAGGCGTGGTGTTCCCCTTAAACTGCACCCAGGCGGTGAATATGGTGCTCAAAGGCTGGCTCCACCCCGGAGACCACGTGGTGGTCTCTGATTTGGAGCATAACGCCGTTATGCGTCCCTTGGAGGCTTTATCACAACGGGGCGTCACCTTTACTGCCGCTCATGTAACTTTGGGCGACCATGATGCCACAGTGGATGCTTTTCGTCGTGCATTAACAGCCAAAACGCGTTTGGTATTTTGTACCCATGCTTCCAATGTGTGTGGAGCACGGATACCGGTGGAACGTATCGCCGCCCTTTGCCGGGAATATCGGATACCGGTGGCCTTGGACTGTGCCCAAAGTGCAGGAATTTTGCCGGTGGATATGGAAAAAATGGGAATCGATTTTGTCTGTGCCCCAGGGCATAAGGGGCTGTATGGCCCCATGGGTACAGGCATCCTCATTGCGAAGGACGGTTCCCAGTTAGATACCATTTTAGAAGGTGGAACCGGCAGCAGTTCGCTTTCTATGAAGCACCCGGAAGAAATGCCAGAGCATCTGGAAAGTGGCACCTTGAATGTACCGGGAATTTGCGGACTGCGGGCAGGGCTGCGCTTTGTCAGAGAGCGGGAAGAGAAAATTTTCCGCCACGAGATGGAGTATATTACCCGGCTGTATGACCGTTTAAAGAATATCCCCCAAGTGGAGCTGTACACGCCTCGACCGGAACCGCTGTATTTTGTGCCGGTACTGTCTTGCAATATACAAGGGCTTACCAGTGAGGAAACCGGAGCAATGTTGGCCCGGCAGGGCATTGCGGTTCGAGCGGGACTCCATTGTGCTCCTGCGGCTCATACTGCCATCGGCACTCTGGAACGGGGGACCGTCCGGATGGCCCCATCGGCCTTTAGCAATTTTGCCGAAATCGATAGGGTTGTATCTGGGTTTTTGAAAATCATTCATAGAAATTTTGCAAAATGATTGCATCTCTTACCAGATATGGTAGAATAAAATAAAGAGATCTTCTCTGAGGAGCGTTTAGGGGAGAAGCCCGGCAGAATCGGAGTTCCGGGAAAAGAGAAAGGATCACGGCAAAAAACGGATTGATCCGAGGGAAGGATGGGAGCCATGGAGATCATTCAACAGGCTTGGGAACTGTTCATGAATTTGGTACGGCAGTTTAATTTTTATGATGCTATCGATGTGCTGGCGGTTTCCTTTATTATCTACAGCGGGATCAAGCTGGTGCGGGAATCCCGGGCAGAACAGCTGGTAAAGGGACTTTTGCTGGTAATCGTGGTATTTGCTTTGGCCAATTATCTGAACCTGCATATGCTCAAAGAACTGTTGACTATGTTCTTCCAGTTTTCTTTGGTGGCGGTGCTCATTGTGTTCCAGCCGGAACTTCGCCGGGCTTTGGAGCAGATGGGAAGAAATGGTGTGAGCAAGCCCCTTTCTCTGGCTTCTGCGCCTAAGGATACAGAAGCAGAGCTGCTCAATGAGCGCAAGGGCATCAGTGCCGTAACCGACGCCTGTATGTTGCTGCAAAAGCAAAAAATGGGCGCGCTGATTGTATTTGAGCGCAAAACCAAACTCAAAGAGATCGTGGATACAGGTACTATCGTCAATGCAGACCCCACCCCTCCTCTCATCGGGAATATTTTCTTTAATAAAGCGCCCCTGCATGATGGTGCTATGATTATGCGGGAGGGCCGGGTGTATGCTGCTGGATGTATCTTGCCCCTTACCAAAAATGACAGCATCAGTATTGAACTGGGTACCCGTCACCGGGCTGCCATTGGTATGAGTGAAAACTCAGATGCAGTGGTAGTGGTGGTGTCGGAGGAGACGGGACAGATCTCTATGGCAGTCAACGGCATTTTGACCCGGAACTATACCAGAGAGACTCTTTTGACCACACTGGAAAACCTGACGCTTCCGGAAAGCAGTGGAGAAAAGAAAAAGACCGGATTCTTCAGCGGGATAAGGAGGGGAAAGAAAGAGTGAAACTATTTCATAAAAAAAGGGATGAGGAAGAAAAACAGAACAGCCCTTCGGAATCGATGAATCAAGAAAGAGAGGCCGGAACAGCTAAAACCAAAGAAAAGCGCAAGCACCTGAAGATTTCGGAGCTTTTTTATAACAATCATTTTGTTATGGCCTTTTCTCTGGTGATGGCTTTGATCCTTTGGTTTATCATGTCTTTGACCAATACGACGGAGCGACCTTTGGAGATCAACGATGTTCCCATTGAGATCACCCTTTCTCCGGCCGCTCAGGAGGATAATCTGAAGGTGTTCGAGCAGTCGGATACCACCGCTACCGTGTCGGTATCTGGAAACAGCATCGTTGTCAACCGCTTGAAGGCTTCGGATATGAAGGCAGTGGCTACGTTGTACCCCTCTTCTGCTTCGGTTGCTTCTGGAGGGATGATGGAGTATACACTCACATTGGACCCCCGAAAAGTTACCAATGAACTTACTGATTATCAAATAGTATCTGTGAACCCCAAAGAAGTCACCGTGTTGGTGGATAAGTATAAAGAGACGGTGGTTCCCATAGAGGCAGAGATGCAGTATGTAAGGAACGACCAGTACTATTACAACACTCCTTCTTTGTCGGTGGATTCGGTTACCATTTCTGGGCCGGAAAGTTCTGTAGATAAGGTGAGCCGGGTCACAGCAGAATATAGTACCGATGAGGTGCTGAGTTCTACCAAAGTATTTACCTGTGAGTTGACGGCCTATGATGAAAACGGGCAGAAGATCGAGGACAAATACTTGGAATACAGTACTAAACAGGTGGATGTCACGGTTTCGGTATTCCCCATTGAGGAAATGAAATTAGAGCCCGGTGGGGTCAATATGCCATCGCAATTCTCTGCCAGCCGGATGAAGGCGGAGCCCAGCAGTATTCAGGTAGCGGGCCCAGAGGATGCTTTGAACAATCTATCTTCCATTTCTTTGGAACCGGTGGATTTCTCTTCTGTCAAACCCGACAGTACCACCTTTACTCGTTCGGTTTCCCTTCCCACTGGATTTTTGAATATTCAAAACATCTGGGATGTGGAAGTAAACATTGATCTGGATGGATATACGCAAAAAACTCTGACTTTGAATTCCAGCAATGTGGTGATAAAAAATAACCGATCTGGACAATCGGCAAAAGTACTCACAGAAAAGCTTTCGGTACAGGTAGTGGGGCCAGAGGCACAGGTATCCGATTTGACCTCGGAAGATCTTTACGCTAATCTGGATATGTCTACGCAAACTGATGGCTCGGGTACAGTGAATATGCCTGTCAGTATTGGATTTACCAACGCTCCCGGATGCTGGGCTTATGGCAAGTATACCGTCAGCGTCCAGGTATCTCAAGAATAGACACAAAACAAAAAACCGGCGCTCGGGAATTTTCCTGAGCGCCGGTTTTCTATGCATGCATTAAAATAACTCCAACACGTGGCAGGGCTTGCGGTAGAACACCTGCTCCAATGGGGCATCGGGATGATGCACGATGGTTTGGGGCATAAAAGCAATATCCTCCACATCTCGCATCCCACAAAGAAGGGAGGTAAGGTCTCCAATGGGAAGGGTAATATCCGGTTGGGATTGGCATTTTTCCACCTGATTGGGCTTTCCGGTGGAAAAAGACAGCTTCCATACACCGCTGTTTTGGGACAGCACGGGGTCCTCTACCTGGATATACAGACAGCCTTCCACTTTACAGCGACACATCTCCAGTGCTTTTTCCACATGGACGATGCGGGCCATACCGTTAAGCTGCACATTGCATTGCGCCTTGTTGCCTTCGGAGATCAGGGGTTCAATGTGGAGATTTTCCGGTACCGTCAAAGTCAGGCTGTCGTAATCGGCGGAAAACGTATTGCGAATAAAGTGAAGCATGGCATGGAAAGCCTGGGAATCCAGAGCGATAAAGGCATTTTTCAGCCAGAAGGTGGTGCAGCAGTCCATCCGGCGGTTTTCTGTCTTTTTGGCGATAAAGAAGCCTCTTGGTTCTCCTGATTCGTTGTACCATACATACAGATAACGGTGCTCCTGTATCAGCTTTTCCACCATCAACTCCGGGTCGTACTTCTTACGCACCACCGCCAGATTATAGTTCTGGTAAAACGCGTTGTAGATTTTGGTGAGTGGGGAGAGGTCATCCCCAGGCAGAAGCTGGCGCATGGTGCCGGGAATCTTTTGGGGCTTCAAGGCGTCCAGTTCAATGACCCAGTTACAGGCTCGGGGGCCGTTTTCAAATCCAAACTGGCGGTAATAGGCTCGGCTAAAGGGGTAGAGGAAGGCAAAGGGGCATCCGGTTTGATACAAATCCTCTAAAGAGGCCGTCATGCAGGCACGGATAACCCCTCCCCGGCGGAAAGTGGGAAGGGTGGATACGCCTCCGTAGCCTCCCATAAGCGTCTGATGCCCGTCAAAATTGACGGTATAGGTGTAGACATTCATGTCCCCCAGAATCTGCTTGCCGTCATCGGAAAAAGCGGCCCAGGATTTGATTTTTCGGAAAGGATCGGAAGGCAGGGCGGGAGCCTCCATGCTTTGGGGACCGGAAAATTTTGCCAAGTCATCTTCCGTCATGGCCTCGCAGGCCTCTTTTTCCTTTTGGTAGTCCATATCCCACTCAAAAGCCACAGCCTGTACCATTTTGGCTAAATACATTTCGTTTCCTTCCAGCAGTTTTACTTTCATATACAGCACTTCTCCTAAAATCCTGACAAAACCTGCTGTTTTGTCGTGTTGTGTCCAGTATAGCACAGCCTTTAAGAAAAGAAAACGAAAAAATAGTGATATCCTCTTGATTTTTAGAGGAGTTTATGATATTTTTTTATCAATTTAAATCATACATGATTTAAATTGATAAAGTCAGTAAGAGGAGTGAAAGTATGGATAAGCTGACCACCATTTGGCTAGTAATCGCCGTATACGGTGTATTCATGTTGGCGGTGGGGATTCTCAATTCCCGTAAAACTGCGGGGATGGAGGACTTTACTGTGGGAGGGCGTAACGCTGGGGCGTGGCTTTCGGCGCTTTCTTACGGCACCGCTTATTTTTCAGCGGTGATGTTTATCGGGTATTCTGGCGGCTCTGGCTGGAGTTTTGGCCTGTGGAGCGTACTGGTAGGGGTAGGGAACGCCCTTATCGGTTCTCTATTGGCGTGGCTGGTGTTAGCCAAGCGCACCCGAGAGGTGACCCGCCGGTTAAAGATCAGTTCCATGCCCCAACTGTTTGAAAAGCGTTTTGGCTCCAAAAAAATGCGGATGTTTGCCTGTGTTGTCATCTTCGTGTTTCTGATCCCCTATTCCGCCTCGGTGTATAAGGGGCTTACCAGTGTATGCTCCGTGCTGCTGGGCATTGACGAGCAGGTGTGCATGATTATGATTGCCTTGGCTTCGGCAGTGGTGCTGGTGCTGGGGGGTTATATGGCCACCCTAAAGGCCGATTTTGTCCAAGGCTTTGTGATGATGTTTGGCGTGTCGGCTCTGCTGGTGCTGGTGATTATTGGACCCAAAGTAGGAGGTTTGACAGAGGGCATTAGCCGTATGGCGGAGTATATGCAGCACAATGAAATGGCTCCTTTGAGTTTTTCGGCGGCTGTTTCCCTTGTAGCTACTATTTTGATGACCAGCTTTGGCACCTGGGGATTGCCTCAGATGATCCACAAATACTATGGTATTCGGGATGACCGGGAGGTGCGCCGGGGGACGATCATTTCCACATTTTTTGCCCTCTTGATTTCCGGCGGCGGCTATTTTATCGGTTCTTTTTCCCACCTGTTTTTTGGCAATACCATGCCGGAAGGGGGGAAGGACTACATTGTCCCCCTGATGCTGGAGGAGGCTGGCTTGCCTAACCTGCTTATCGGGATTGTGCTGGTGCTGCTCATTTCCGCGTCGGTTTCCACCTTGGCCAGTATTACCCTTACTGCCTGTTCCACCGTTTCCATGGATGTGGTAAAGGCCACTCTCGCCCCAAAAATAAAAGACCGGAATCTGGCGGCGCTGACCAAAGGACTGTGTCTGGTGTTTGTGGTCATGTCCTATTGCATCGCCAATTACCCCACCCCGATTTTGGAGATGATGAGCTATTCCTGGGGCATTATCTCCGGCGCGTTTTTGGCGCCGTATGTCCTCTCCCTATATTGGAAGGGCATTAACCGCGCCGGCGCTTGGGCCGGTATGGTGGGGGGCTTCCTCATTGCCTTTGTGCCGGCAGCAGGCTCCGGATTTACCACCCCCAACGGCCCGGTGTATGCCTGTTTGGCTATGGCTCTAAGCTTTGTGCTGTGCTGGGGCGGCAGTTTGCTGGCAAAGCGCATGGGCTGGAAAAGCGGAGAGGAAAACCCGGCTTTTTATGAAGTAGAGGTGGAGAACGTACATAAGAAAAAGCTCCATGTAGCAAAGCGAGGAAAGGCTTGACAGGACAAAAGAAACAGCGTACAATTAGAACGTAAGTTCGATTGAAGGAGGCCTTTTCCATGTCATATTATTGTGATGTATATCCGTCAGACACCTTGTGGCCGTATAAATACGTGATGGTACTTTCCCGGTATCAGGGGAAATATCTCCTCAGCCGCCACAAGGAGCGAACGACTTGGGAAACCCAAGGCGGCCATATCGAGCCCGGAGAAACTCCTTTGCAGGCGGCAAAGCGGGAATTGTTTGAGGAATCCGGGGCGGTTCGGTATCAGATCGAGCCTGTGTTTGACTGCCGGGCCAAGGATGCTCATGGACAAGCAAATGGTGTTGTATTTGCGGCAGAGATCGAAGAGTTGGGGCCGATTCCTCAAAGTGAAATGGCAGAGGTAAAGGCTTGGGAGCAGCTTCCCCAAAATCTAACATATCCAAATCTTACCATGGCTTTGTGGAAAGCGTGGCAGGAAAAACCGTAATATTTATTAAGTCCTGAGTCTGGCAGAAAAAAGAAAATTGGTTTAAAGGGGGACTTTTTTATGTCGTACTATTGTGATGTACATCCGTTGGATACCCTGCGGACTTATAAATATGTAGTGGTGCTTTCCCGGTATCAGGGGAAGTATCTCCTCAGCCGCCACAAGGAGCGAACGACTTGGGAAACCCAGGGCGGCCATATCGAGCCCGGAGAAACTCCTTTGCAGGCGGCAAAGCGGGAATTGTTTGAGGAATCCGGGGCGGTACGGTATCAGATCAAGCCTGTGTTTGATTACCGAGCAGGGGATGATGATGGAGAAGCCAATGGCATGGTGTTTGCGGCAGAGATCGAAGAGTTGGGGCCGCTTCCTCAGAGTGAAATGGCAGAGGTAAAGGCTTGGGAGCAACTTCCCGAAAACTTGACATATCCGGCCATTACCCCAGTGCTTTGGAAAGCATGGCAAGAAAAGCCATAAATTTTTTCTTGACAAACCAAAGCGGGAAGCGTATGATTATACATATAGCGAAATGTGTAGAAGGGGAAGGAATGCAGGAGCCCCGTTTCAGAGAGCCGCCGGATGGTGCGAGGCGGTACGGAACCAGCAGGAGATCACCCCGGAGCAGGCGGCTGAACCAAGTAGGCTGCCCCGGTTTGCCCGCCGTTATCGGGGCAGGCATTGATGGATGCCGGTAAGGGGCCGTGTATACGGCAAGCAGAGTGGTACCGCGGAGGAACTGAATTTTAGCCTTCGTCTCTGGTCAGATGACTAGGGACGAGGGCTTTTTTGTTAGAATTAAATGACATAAAGGAGTTTTGACGATGCAGCTGAATGGTTCAGATATTATCATGGAATGCCTGTTGGAGCAGGGAGTGGATACCGTCTTTGGCTATCCCGGCGGCGCAGTGCTGAATATTTATGATGCCCTGTATAAGTACAGCGATAAGATTCGCCATATTGAAACCGCCCACGAACAAGGAGCAGCCCATGCGGCAGACGGATATGCTCGAGCAACCGGCCGAGTGGGGGTGTGCATCGCCACTTCTGGTCCCGGTGCCACCAACCTGGTTACCGGTATTGCCACCGCCTATATGGATTCTGTACCGATGGTGGCCATTACCGGCAACGTGACCCGCAATCTGCTGGGACTGGACAGCTTCCAGGAAGTGGACATCACCGGCGTGACCATGCCTATTACCAAGCACAACTATATTGTAAAGGATGTAAACCAGCTGGCGGATACCATCCGGGAAGCCTTCCGGCTGGCAAATGAAGGGCGCAAAGGGCCGGTGCTAGTGGATATTCCCAAGGACATCAGCGCGCAGATGTGCGAATATACTCCCAAAACGCCGGAAGCTCCCAAAGTTTTCCCGCTGCCCCAGGAATTCCGGTTTGAAAAAGCTTTGGAGCTTCTGGAAAAAGCAGAACGCCCCTTTTTGTATACCGGCGGCGGGGTGATCTCCTCCGGCGCCAGCGAGGAAGTGGCCCAGTTGGCAGAAAAGCTGGACGCACCTGTAGCATCTTCCCTGATGTGTCAGGGTGGGTTTGACCAGACCAATTCCCGCTATATGGGGATGTTGGGAATGCACGGTACAAAAACCGCTGCGTTGGCCCTGCAAAACTGCGATCTGTTTGTGGCAGTGGGCACTCGCTTTTCCGACCGTGTTACCTGCAATGCCGACCTGTTTGCCCAGCACTGTCCGGTGATCCAGATCGACATTGACCCGGCGGAGTTCAATAAGAATATTGAAGTGGACGTAAAGCTTAAGGGGGATGCCAAGGCGATTGTGGCAGAACTGCTGCGCCGCCTACCGCAAAAAGAAAACTGGGAGTGGATGAACCGTATCCACCAGTGGCAGAAAAAATATCCCCTGGTACAGCAGCCCGGCCGGGAAGGTACCGTAACCCCGCAGCAGGTGCTGGAGACTTTAGACCATCTCACCGATGGCAAGGCTATTTTGTCAACAGAAGTGGGCCAGCATCAAATGTGGGCGGCTCAGTTCTACCAGTTCCGCAGCCCGCGGCAGTTTATCTCTTCCGGCGGATTGGGCACCATGGGCTTTGGCCTGGGAGCCGCTTTGGGCGCACAGGTAGGCCTGCCGGAAAAGCAGGTGGTGAATATCGCCGGCGACGGCAGCTTCCACATGAACTGCAACGAGCTTTCCACTTTATCAAAATACGGTATTCCGGTTATCGAGCTGGTATTCAATAATCAGGTGCTGGGCATGGTTCGTCAGTGGCAGAAGCTGTTCTATGGCGGACGATTCTCCCAGACCACGCTGGAGAAAAAGACCAATTACGAGCTGTTGGCGGAAGCCTTTGGCGTAAAGGCTATGACTATCAGCAGCCCAGAGGAAGTGGAGCCGGTGCTGAAAGCTGCGCTGGAAACTGAGGGGCCGGTGCTTATCAACTGCCATATCGACCCGGATTGCAACGTGCTGCCCATGGTACCGGCAGGCGCTTCGGCAGAGGAACCCATTCTGGAAATGTAAAAAACGTCGCGGAGCCCCCCAGGAAATACGGCGAAGCACAAGTGATAATACGGCAAAAGCCATTCAATAGTACCGAAAGGAAGGAATCCCATGGAAAATACTCATCCCGAGAAGGATTATATCCTC
>CALWIS010000006.1 GCA_944380795.1 uncultured Clostridia bacterium
AACAGCCCAGTGGGCTGTTTTCGAGGGGAAACCCACGTCTGGGGTTTCCCTTATAAGATTGCTTGTTTTATGCAAACTCACAGTGCTACAGACCTTTTTTGACAAGCTGAGGGGAATCCTCAAGAGAGGATTCCCCTTCCTAGCATGATAGCAATTTGGAACTTTTACCCAATGCTTTCACAGCAAACATACCATTGCCAACATTGTTAAAATATGAGATAATTTATAGTAAAGCGTAAATTTACCGCAAACGGATAGGGTTCTGTCCGAAGGACAGGAGAAGGTACTTGACTGTATAAAAATTGGTCTTTTATACAGTTGGTAATTATATACTTGGATATGACAGGCTTTAGCTTTTTAAAAAAGGAGTTGAAAAGATGCTCAATATCGTAAAAGAAAAAAATGAGGATCATTTAACAATAAAATTGGAGGGGAGACTGGACACGATCTCCGCGCCTCAACTGGAAAAGGAGTTGCGGCAGGAGCTTTCCGATATCAAACACTTGGTGCTGGATTTCTCCCAATTAGACTATTTATCTTCTGCGGGGCTCCGTGTGATCCTTTCTGCCCAAAAAGTGATGAACCAACAGGGAGAAATGATTGTGCGGAATGTTTCGGATATGATTATGGAAATTTTTGAAGTTACCGGTTTTTCAGAGATCCTTACGATTGAGGGCGTTGATTTTGAAAGAGAATAAAAGAATTTCAGTTTTCCACTGGGTGGTCATCGCGCTTTTAGTGATACAGCTGTTGGCCACAACAGGAATCATCGTGTATCTTTGTCTCCCACAGCAGCAAAATTTGTCGGTATTAGGGGAAACGGGGCAACAGGGTGTCAAGTATACCTTGTATATCGGCACAAATGATAAAGACACCTATACCCAGATGATCCCCTTGGAAGAAGCAAAAGAAACGGTGAACCAGATTTGCAGCAAATATGTGGATGGTTATACAGTGCAGGAAGCCAATGGCGGATGGGTGGATGAAACCGGTACATTGACACAAGAGGAAACGCTGGTGTACAGCTTTGCAGACGCGGAAGAAGAGGACCTGATCGCGATTATGGATGAGGTACTTACAGAGCTGAATCAGAATTCCATTATGGTAGAACGCAGCGATATGACCTATACCTATTACAGCGGGGAATAAAGGAGCGGGTTATGAGTAAAACAGAAAATAATATTTTGCTGTTTTCCATTACATTATGTTGGGCGGCCTCCTATGTGTTTATTAAAGAATTGCCGGCTTCCTTGTCTACTTATGGCTATTTGACCATGACCTGTGGGATTGCCGCTGTTTTGCTGACTGCTATCTTTTGGAAAAAGTTTCTCCATATCACCTTGGCAACTTTAGGAAAGTCAGCGTTTTTGTCGCTGCTTTTGACTTTAAATCTCTTGTTTGATAAGTTGGGGATCGACAGGCTTTCTTCCTCTACTGCCAGTGTTTTGGCAGCAACTTCTATCTTGATCGTTCCCTTTCTCCTGCTTATTATGAAAAAATCCCCCACCAGAAACAACCTTGCGGGGGCTGTGATTATTATGGCGGGAATTTTAATCACCAGCGGTTTTCAGGTGGAGAGCCTTTTAAGCGCTGGGGCACTTTTTATGCTTCTTTCGGCGGTTTCTTCTTCTGTATACACTATCGCAGTGGACAAGGTGTCGAAAGAAGAGGACCCCATGCTGCTCAGTATATTGCAGATGTGGATCAGTGCGATTTTCAGCTTTATCCTTTGGTTTATAGAGGACCCATCCACCTTTGCTTCGGTGGAATACAGCAATGAGATGCTGTCCTCTATCTTTATCTTGGCATTTTTTGCAAAGGCCTATGCCTATGTGGCGTTGATGTATTCGCAGAAATATTCTGATCCCATCAGTGTTACCATTATTGCTTCTACAGAACCGGTGGTGACTTTAGTCCTAGCGGTGCTGCTCCCCACGGCTTTTGAGGAAAGCTTTACCGCTGCCTCGGTATTGGGGGCGGCGGTCATCATGCTGGGAGCCATGGTATCAGGTACCAATTTCCTTTCACGGAAGAAAGGCGGGACGGTAAATGAAACTGAGTAGGATTAAGCAATTTTTTATCGTTCTGGCAGCGTTTTTAGTACTGGGCATCCCCTTTAAGGTGATGGTGCTGATACAGGGATTTACAGAGGTGCGTCCGGTAAACGGAATTCCTCCTATTGCGGGCCTGATATGCGGACCGGTAGGGGCGATAGCCTGCGGGTTTGGGAATTTGATCGCCGATCTATTCGGTACCTTTAATGCCACTTCGGTGCTGGGTTTTTTTGGAAATATGGTGGCGGCTTACCTGCCGTACCGATTATGGTATATTTACACAGATGAGGAACCGAATTTCCATAAAAACCGCAATATCCTTCAATATATTTTTATCTGCTTTTCGGCAGCGATAACAGTGGCATGGATTTTAGGATTTGGCTTGTATTACGGATTCGGCCAGTGGATGGAGAATATCTATACCTATATCCTGTTTAATAATCTGGGCTTTTCTATTGGGCTGGGAATGCCGCTGTTTATTATGCTGAGTTCCGAAGACGTACATGTCTGCTGTGTGTCCGGCCCCAAACGGTATCTCCTGATGAAAAATCAGAAGCTCCGGTTTGTTCTTCCCATTGTTTATACAGCCATTATGGCCGTTATTTTTGTAGGAGTATGTCTTTTTCATGTTAGTCCGGAGCAACAGCCCTGGCTCCATATTTTATCAGCTTTAGGAGCTTTAGGGCTTGTGATGATTCTGGTTTAAGAGGGGAAAAGAATGGAACGAAAGCAATTTATAAAAAAGTGGATACCAGCAATCGTCACAGCAATTCTTTTTTTTGCTGTGACGATGCCTTTTCGCAGGCTTTTTCAGGTAGTGGCAGTAACGGAAGTCCGTCCGGCCAGTGCGTTTAACCCACTTTTTGGCCTTTTGTATGGAGTGCCTGGGGCGTTGGGATGTGCGGTGGGGAATTTAGCAGCGGATATCCTGTCGGGCTACAGCCCTTTGCTGTGTGTTCTGGGCTTTTTGGTGCAGATGTTCTATGGGCTGCTGCCCCACTTGATCTGGAAAAAATTCGGATGGGAAATACGACTGCATACTTCTCTCAATGTGCTGCGCTATATGACGGTCATGCTGATCGATTCTTTATTGACGGCCATACTTTTGGGAAGCGCGATGTTTGCCACTAAAACTGGGAATCTTTTTTCCATGACCACGGTAATGCTGTTCCTCAATAATTTTGTTTTCTGTATGGTGCTGGGAATTCCGATCCTGCTGACCTATACTCACCGAGAAGTACGGAAAAAAGGGGGAAAATTCTCCCTGAATGAGCGTTTTATTTTGATTTTTCTGTTTCTTGCCATCCTGTCGGCAACCATGATCGGATACATTGCTTATTATGAAATGAACCAATATGTTTCGCAGATGCTGGAACTGTGGAATCGGGTGTACATTTATATCGCCCTAAACCTTTTTGTGTTTTGTATCGTGATCCTGTGCTTTTTGCAGTATGCAGAGAAAAATGTCACCATCCCATTGGAAAAGCTGTCCACCATTGCGTCGGAATATATCTGCACAGAAAAAGATGGGCGGTTAGATACAGCAGGGATTGTGGAGCAATGCAGCCAATATGTAGGAGTACATGGAGAGGCTGGAGAGTTGGCAGAGGCGTTTCGGGATATGGCAATGAGTTTAGATGGTTATATCAACAACCTCACCCGGATCACCGCCGAAAAGGAACGCATAAGCGCCGAACTGAATGTGGCCACCCAGATACAGGCGGATATGCTGCCCAATATCTTTCCGGCTTTTCCGGAGAGAAAGGAGTTCAACATTTATGCCTCTATGAATCCTGCCAAAGAAGTGGGAGGAGATTTCTACGATTTCTTTTTGGTAGATGAAGATCATTTGGCGTTAGTCATTGCCGATGTATCAGGAAAAGGGGTACCGGCAGCTTTATTTATGGTGATTTCTAAAACGCTGCTCAAAAATCAGGCTTTGATGGGGGAGAGTCCCAAAGAAATTTTGATAAAAGTGAATAATCAGCTTTGCGAAAATAACAAAGCCCAAATGTTTGTTACTGCATGGCTGGGGATTTTGGAAATATCTACCGGAAGGCTTACCGCTGCCAATGCAGGCCATGAGTATCCAGTCATCCGCAGAAAAAATGGAAGCTTTGAACTTTTTCGGGAAAAACATGGGTTCGTTCTTGCGGGGATGGAAAATATGCGGTACCAGGAGTATGATATCCAGCTTCAAAAAGGGGATACTATTTTTGTATATACAGATGGTGTTACCGAAGCTACCAACAATAAGGAAGAATTATACGGGGTAGACCGCATGTTATCTGCGTTAAACCATGATCGCCAAGCGATGCCAAAACAGTTGGTGGAACAGGTACAGGCAGACATTGATGAATTTGTGGGGGAAGCAATGCAGTTTGATGATATCACCATGCTTTCCATGACGTATCATGGAATACCGAACGCGCATCCCCAGATAGCCCTGCCTGCTACCCTGGAAAACTGGGGGAAAGTGCAGGCGTTTATTTCCGGAGAACTGCAAAAGGTAGATGGCCCGCTAAAAGCAAAGGTACAGCTGGAAACAGCGGCAGAGGAAATCTACGTCAATATCGCAAGCTATGCCTATCCTGCCAGTGTAGGAGAGGTGAAGGTGGATATGGAGATTTTGGATTCTCCGGAACGGGTGTGCATTACCTTTGAAGATCAGGGAATCCCTTATGATCCTTTACAGCAGAAAAGCCCAGATGTTACGCTTTCCGCTGCAGAGCGCAGTATTGGGGGACTGGGGATCCATATGGTGCGGAAAAGCATGGACGAAGTAAAATATGAATATGCACATGGATGTAATATTCTCTCCATTGTAAAGGGAATGGAACTCCCTGTTGACCCTAAAAAGAACGGATCTCCTTATTTAGAAAATCGGTGATGGAGTAAGGGATAGCCCTATTCTAAGATGTTTGTGTCCAAATCGACTTGGAAACTGAAAGACCTATAAAGGAAATTTGTCAACTCCTCCTCTTGAAAACACAGCAAGAAAAGGGTATAGTGAAAGTGTAGAGAAATCATGCATAAAATGGCGTTTTTATATCACTTTAAAATCGGTGAGAGGAGGGGAAAGGTATGGATTTTTCCACCATTACCAGTTTAAACGCCTACGTGAAGGATTTAAAATTAAAGACAAACTGGGATTTAAAACAGCAAAAAGGGCTTGTCACTGCCAAAGGGCTTACTCTGGATGAATGGCTTGATTCCAGCCAGACAAAGACGTCTGCTAAAGATACTGCTGGGGGGCAGCGCGATGAAAAACTGGTAGCGATTCACGCCAAAATAGACGCTGGAGGAAAGTTGACGCAAAAAGAGCGGGACTATTTGCAGGAGAAAGACCCTCAGGCCTATCAGGAACTGTTGCAAGAGGAACGAGCCCAACGTGCTTATGAACAGAAATTACGGCGCTGCCGAACGCAGGAAGAGGTAAAACGCTTGCAGATGAACCATATCAATGGATCGATGATGACAGTCCGATCTATTGAGCATAATCCCCATATCACACAGCAGAAAAAGCTCGAGATTGCCATGCGGGAAAAACGTATGACCGACCAGGTGGCAAAAATTACCCGGGAGTTTATCCGCAAGGGAGAATATGCACAGCTCCCCACGGAAGCAGAAGAAGCTGCTGCACGCCAGGAAGAGGCAGAATTGCTGCATCCGGCAGAGAAAGTGGAACAGATGCCGGAGGAGGGAGCGAAGGATGTTTTGCAGGAATCTCAGACTCCCTCTATAGCTGGGGAGGAAGTAGGAGAAGCCAAAATAGCTGCACCCAAAGAAGAGGTGCACGCTACGGACGAACCGGAAGTTGTGACAGAATCACCCACTCTTCGAAAAGTTCGCCGTGCTCGTGCCAAAAGCGCCTATAGCACATCGGTTTCTGAACTCCTGCCCTTCCAAGACGCATCTCAGCCTGCACTGGATCGGAAAGCATAACGTAAATTTATTATATTCTTAAATATCTAAAAAACTCCATGTACCAGCGTACGTGGAGTTTTTTTAGATTATATAATAAAAATGGGGCTGACAAAGTGTTACCATTCCGCTGCTCCAAGAATATATAAAAACTGGACTCCCCAAAAGGTAAGTTCACACCAAATCGAACGGTCCTGTTTATGATTTGGTTCTAGCCCAATTTCCGCATAAGGATGTGCAATTCGCAGATTATCCTTAAAGTGCTTTTTCTCATAGGGTGTGTCAAAAGTTGTACGAAGGATTCCGTCGGTATCCAACAGCTTTTCCAGTATTGTTCTGGAACGCTTTACCACCTCGGCTTTTTCTCCAACAGTCTTGGCAAGGCAGGTTAAGGTTTTTCGATGGTTTGGTGCTTTGCTTGGAAAGGATAGTTCATAAAAGGGCTGCGTGTAAGCCCATAAAGGCATAAGCTGTTTTCCGTCTATTTTTACTGCAAATGTGAGGCTGTCCTTGCAGATTTGATCGTGATAATTGATCGCCTTTGCTAAGCGTTCAACGGAATCAGAAGTTCTCCATGAATTTGTGCAGGCCAGCGTTTCCAGATGATATTGACAGGGAAAGTAGGCTTCCGGAGTAATGGTCGGATAATTGTATTTTCGTTTAAGGTGTGGGTGGAATTCCACCAAGTCTTCTATGCAATTCAGATGCAACAAGTTTGTAAATGCACGATAGGATATCTCTACAAAAGGTTTTACTGCATCATCGTCTCCATACCCCATCAAAGCCTGACAAGTGTTAAGCAGCACACCTAAAGTGGAACCACTGTTTAGCCCACGATTTCGATTGATATAGCGCACTTTTTCGGGATGATAATAAGAAAATTCCTCCTCCAACACATCATGGCTTCGTAGGGCCATAACAAATTTGTGGACAAAAGGAGTTTCTGCCGATATCCCTATATTGGAAATATAGCGTGCCGCTGCTTCTCCGTCATCTAAATGGGAAGTTTTAAATTTTTCTAATGAATGCATTCCGCGGCCGATATATCCGTTTTCATGAATGTGCGAAAGCAATAGCTGGTAGTCATCGCTCTGATAAATTTTATCGAGATAATTTTCTTCTTCTATAGGGGTAAGATCATGTAGAATATCCCGATGCAGCCTGTAGCAAAGAAGGTTTCCACCATTTTCAAGAAGGTAATCGATAGATTTTGATAGATTCATTGCACGCATCTCCGACTAAAATTCGGATAAAAAAGGCCTCGAACGCGGCTTACACGTCGAGGCTTTGACTGGTGCGAGGGAGGGGACTTGAACCCCTATGAGCGTAGTGCTCACTAGAACCTGAATCTAGCGCGTCTGCCAATTCCGCCAC
>CALWIS010000007.1 GCA_944380795.1 uncultured Clostridia bacterium
GGGGGTGCCCGAGAGTGAGGTGGCCTACATTCACACTGCCGATACCGAGGCAAAAAAGAAGGGGTTGTTCTGCAAGGTACGGGCAGGCCAGGTCCGGGTCCTGCTGGGCAGCACCCAGAAGATGGGCGCTGGCACCAACGTACGTGCGACTCGTTCGTAACTGAAAAGGTTACGCTCAAGTCAAAATTCTACAAGATTGAAAGGAGCTTAGAAATTGATTTGAAGAACTGATATTCCGACAGGTGGAATGACGGGGTAACGCCCTGAAACGCCTGCCTTGATACTGCGGTGTGCGGTAAGATTTGCAGAAATCGAACCGTACAAAGCCCGCTGAAGTCAGCGGAAGTCTGTCCAAACAGGCATTTATGCGCTGTGGAAAGTGTCCCAGAGGTGGGATATGCAGATGATACGCCGGAGGTCTATATAATCCCTATGGTGAGGATGTCGTAAATGACCGACGAAGTCCGAGTGTTAGGGTCTATAGCGTGATATGGCAGAAATGTCATAGCCGTAAATGTACGGCGTGCGTGAGGTTGAGTAAAAATGAACGTTATGAAAGACCTTGTGGTGTTACAGGCACCTCCTAGCGCACAGGCTCATAGGACAACCTAAGGGGATCATGTACAGATAGGAATATCGGAACGAGGAAAGGTCGGAACGCTGAGTGTCTGCACACGATGAAGCGGTAGTCACGAAAAATCAGTAAATGAAACAAGTGACTTTTATCCCGACTGAGAGCGGCGGCACAACTGATGAAACCCTTGTAATGAGGGTGGAGGAATAGCCGCCAGTCATTTACAAACAACGATTCTAAAAAGCAAGAAATCAAAGGTTCGAGTAAGACTAAGAAAGGCGAAAGCCGACTTTGACAGGAAGAAAGCTGCTCAAACGTCAAAAGCTGAGGAACAACGAATACTATGACATGCAGTCAGTATTCGATGAACTGTACAAAAATAGTCTTGCGGAACGTGAGTTTAAGAATCTTATCAGCATTATCACGACAGAAGAAAATATCAGGTTAGCATATAGAAATCTGAAAAAGAACGCTGGAAGCAAAACACCCGGTACAGACGGGAAAAGCATTGCAGACCTGGCAAAAATGAGCGAACCGGAACTGATTGGTTTAGTACAGCAGAAATTCAAGTGGTATCAACCTCAGTCTGTCAGGCGGAAAGAAATTCCCAAAGGAAACGGAAAAACCAGACCGCTGGGTATTCCAACCATCATGGACAGGCTGATACAACAATGTATTCTGCAAGTGATAGAGCCGATTTGTGAAGCAAAATTCTGTGAAACAAGCAACGGTTTCCGTCCCAACAGGGGCGTTGAAAATGCACTGGCACAGGCTGAAAAGCATATGCAGAAAAGTAACCTTCACATTGTGATTGACATTGATGTAAAAGGTTTCTTTGACAATGTGAATCATGGAAAGCTGCTGCGTCAAATATGGGCAATGGGTATCCATGACAAAAAGCTGCTAAGTATCATATCTGCCATGATGAAAGCAGAGGTTGCTGGTATCGGTTTCCCGGAGAAAGGGACGCCGCAGGGTGGAATCATCTCCCCGCTGTTATCCAACATTGTTTTGAATGAACTGGATTGGTGGATTACAAGCCAGTGGGCAGAAATGCCAACAAGGCATGAAGACAGCGGAAGAATCCATACCACAGGAACAAAAGACCAATCTAAAAAGTATCGGGAACTGAGAAAAACCAAGCTAAAAGAGTGCTATATCGTAAGATACGCCGATGATTTCAAAATCTTTTGCAGGAAGCATAGCGATGCCATAAAGCTGTTTGAAGCAACAAAGGCGTGGCTGAAAGAACGTCTGGGGCTTGATATAAGCCCGGAAAAGTCCAAAATTGTGAATCTAAAGCACGATTATTCCGATTTTCTGGGATTCAGAATCAAGGTTCATTAAAGGCAAGGGCAATAAATATGTGGTTATTTCACACATTGCGCCCAAGGCATTGGACAGGATCAAGGACTCTGCTAAAGAAAAAGTCAAGGCGATCCAGCACTCATCCGGTGAAATGGAAGAATTTAAGGTCGTAAATGACTACAACAGTTTCGTCATGAGTGTCCACAATTACTACCGCATGGCAACTGCCGCTTCCCCGGATATACAGCGATTAGCGTTTGAAATTAAGATGGCTATAAAAAACAGGCTACAAGAACGAGTAAAGCGACGAAGTGACCAACCAATTCCTGAGTATGCCAAACGATATGCAAAGAGCAAGGAAATACGCTTTATAGGCAAGATCATCCTGCTCCCGATTGGCTATATTCAACACCATCCGCCAATTCATAAAAAGAAGTCAGTGAACAAGTATACCGCTGCTGGACGGGCGGAAATACACAAAAATCTGGAGAGTGTGGACATGACAATCCTACACATTCTCATGAGGAATCCCATTATGAGTGCCACGGTGGAATACAACGATAATCGTATATCCCTCTATGTGGCACAACAAGGGAAATGTGCCATTACCAAAGAACAACTATCCCTCGAAGAAATCCATTGCCACCACAAAACGCCTAAGTCGCTGGGCGGTGGGGACAACTACGCAAACCTGATAATTCTGCATGAACGGATTCACAGACTGGTTCACGCAACGCAAAAAGATACCATTTCTGCAATTATGCAGACTGTACAGTTCAATAAGCAACAACTGGAAAAGCTGAATAAGCTCAGAAAGTTAGCTGGAAACGAAGCAATTACGTTTGAGCAACAGACCACCTGTTGCTGATTAGAATGACGATTTGTAAATGATGGAAAGCCGTGTGAGGGGAAACTCTCATGCACGGTTTGGAGTGGGGGAAATCCGGAGGTGAGTTCACCAAAGGATTACCTATCA
>CALWIS010000008.1 GCA_944380795.1 uncultured Clostridia bacterium
TGCTTTTGTCAAGATCCAGGACGGCTGCAACCGCTTCTGCTCCTACTGTATTATCCCCTATGCCCGGGGACGTATCCGCTCCAAACCCTTGGACGAGCTGAAAGAAGAGCTGGCTCATTTGGGGCAGAACGGCTACCGGGAGGTAGTCCTCACCGGCATCAACCTTTCCGCCTATGGGCAGGAGCTGGGCTTGCACCTGTGCGATGCGGTGGAGGCCGCCTGCGCCGTACCGGAGATCCAGCGGGTGCGGCTGGGCTCTTTGGAGCCGGAGCAGCTTCAGGATGACGTAATCGCACGGTTGGCCAAACAGGAAAAACTGTGCCCCCAATTCCACCTTTCTCTGCAAAGTGGCTGTGACGCTACCCTGCGCCGGATGAACCGCCACTATGATACTGCGGAATACCGCCGTATCGTCAATACCCTGCGGGAGGTATTCCCCAACGCCGCCATTACCACCGACATCATGGTGGGCTTTGCCGGGGAAACCGAAGAGGAATTTGCCGCTTCTCTGGCATTTGCTAAAGAGATCGCCTTTGCCAAGGTCCATGTGTTTGCCTATTCTCGCCGGCCCGGTACCGTGGCCTACAATATGCCGGAGCAGGTATCCAATGCCGAAAAAGAAAAACGCAGCCACGCCATGATTGAAGCAACTGAAGCCACCCGCAAGGCGTTTCTGGAAAAACAGGTGGGGCTTGTCCAGCCTGTCCTGTTGGAGCAGCTGGCAGCACCGGGAATCTGGGAAGGCTATACTCCCAATTACACGCCGGTACATTTTGCAAGCGAAGAAGATCTTGCCGGAAAAATCCTTTCTCTCAAACTCACTGGGTATGAGGATGATTTCTGCACAGGAGAGATTTTGTCCTAAGTTTCTCCCTAACAACTTGGTAAAAACTTTGTAAAAAACAAGAAAAATCATTTTGATAGTAGAAAAATCCTGTTCCTTTTTTCGGTTTTTATGGTATGATACCAGTATAGATTATAGGAAGGGACGATACCCTATGAAACGATCAATACGGTTTACCTCAACGGAAAAAAGCTGGATTCTCTACGACTGGGCCAATTCAGTCTACGCCACCAACATGATGGCGGCTATCTTCCCCATTTACTTTGGCAGTGTATGCAGTAATGCCGGGGTGGATAATGTGGTTCCCTGGTCCTATGGTACTTCCATCGCTACTTTTACTATTGCGATCTTGGCGCCTTTTTTGGGGGCCGTGGGGGATTATAAGGGCATGAAAAAACGGCTGTTTGCCTTTTTTGCCGCTTTGGGCGTTCTGACTACTCTTTCGACCGCCTTGTTTGATTCCTGGCAGATGCTTCTGGTGGGGTATGTGCTCTCCTATATTGGATTTTTAGGCTCTTGCCTGATGTACGACTCTTTCCTCACCGACGTGACCACCAAAGACCGGATGGACAAGGTTTCCGCTTGGGGCTATGCCATGGGCTACATTGGCGGCAGCACCATTCCCTTCCTGATTTCCATTGTCATTCTGCTGGTAATGGGAATGGACAATCCCACAGCAGTTAAGATCGTCATTGTACTTACTTCTCTATGGTGGGCCGGGTTCAGCATTCCTATGCTCCGCAACGTAAAACAGAAGCACTATGTGGAGGTTCCTCCTTCCAAGCTGGTCAAAAACGCCCTTTCCAATATCCGGGAAACCTTTCGGAGTATCGTGAAAAACCGGGGAATCTTCCTGTTCATTTTGGCTTACTTCTGCTACATCGACGGTGTGAATACCGTTATCAACCTTTCTTCCTCCTACGGCACCA
This sequence comes from uncultured Clostridia bacterium, assembly GCA_944380795.1. Lineage (GTDB taxonomy): Bacteria > Bacillota > Clostridia > Oscillospirales > Acutalibacteraceae > Heritagella_A. Next base: position 1,774 of record CALWIS010000008.1, read on the forward strand.
AGCTGGGGCTGGATTCTGTGGGAATGATCTTGGCGTTGTTGGTTACCCAGATCGTCGCAGTGCCCTGTTCCATTCTCTTTGGGCGCCTTTCGGAAAAGGCAGGTTCCCTGCGGATGATCCGGATAGCGATCGGCGTATATTTTGTGGTATGTCTGGTGGGCTTTTACATGGGCTGGAACATCGAAGCCAACGAAGGCAGCGAGGAGGCTATCGCTCTCTCCCAGGTACTGTTCTGGATTATGGCCTTTATGGTGGGCACGGTACAGGGCGGTATTCAAGCTATCTCCCGCTCGTATTTTGGCAAGCTGGTTCCCCCAAGCCGGGCCACGGAATACTTTGGCTTTTATGATATTTTTGGAAAGTTCGCCGCTGTGCTTGGGCCACTGTTTGTGGCGGTATTCTCCTCTGTTACCGGGCACGACTCTATTGGCGTACTGAGTCTGGTAGTGCTGTTTGCGATGGGGTTTATCATTCTTTTTGCAGGCAGAAAACAGATGGCTGCTTCCCAACAGGCGGCCAAAACGGAAAAAATGGAATAAACGCTGTAAAGGCCGCCCGTATGGGCGGCCTTTTTCATTGCAGTACCTTCATCACGTTTTCCATTTCCTTTTGGGTCTGCTCGGTATTCAAGTAATCGTAGGAATAAAACATAAAGCCGTCGCAGTCAATATCCCGCCCTGCCATTACCTGACGGGCAATAATATCGTCTGATTTTTCCCAAGTGCCGTCGTCCACCTCTGAGCCGGCTTTATACACTGCCAACCCGATATAAAACTGGATGGAATCTTCCAACACCAGGTTTTTCCACGTTGCAATGGTTTCGGTAAAGGGAAGCGCCTCATTTTCAAAATTCACATACATTTGCGGGCAGATGTAGTCCAGATACCCCTTTGCAGCACACCAGGTGGCTACATCGGCTCCCATGGCCTTATCGTTGGAAAGATTCCCCTGCGGAGAGATACCGAATACCATATCCGGCTTTTCTGCCTTAATTTTTTGATACACCAAGGACACCAGCGCGTTGATATTGGCAATGCGCCAGTCGCTTTGAGAGAGGGAAGCATAACCCCCTGTTTCCGCTTCTTTGCAATAGGCCTCATAGGTAAATTTATCAAAATCCGTATCCTGGGTAGGATAAAAATAATCGTCGAACTGTACGCCGTCCACCTCATAGTTTCGCACGATCTCCGCCACTCCCTCGGCGATATAGCTGCGCACTTCCTCTATCCCAGGATTGTAGTAAGTTCCGGAATCCGTTTTGAGAATCCAATTTTCTTTTCCCTTCTCCTTATTCCATTTCTGCGCTGGGTTATCCTTTGATAAGATAGAAGGCGTTTTTTCGCTTTGAATTCGCAGGGGATTCACCCAGGCATGAAATTCCATTCCCGCCTTATGGGTTGCCTCTACCATGTATTGCAGCGGGTCATAGCCTGGGTCCACTCCCTGGGTGCCGCCTACCACATGGGACCAGGGGAAATATTCCGACGGATACATAGCATCCCCAAAAGGCCGCACATGGACGATGAGGGTATTCATTCCCTTTTCGGATGCGGTTTTGACAATGGAATCAAAGTTTTCCTGAAAGGCCTTTTCCCCTTTTTCTTCTGTTTGCAGGGACATAAACGGCACCCACACCGCCCGCATTTCTTCATCCGCGGAAATCATCTCCACCTTTTCTATGGAGCTGCTTTCGCTTTGGGAAATGCCGCTCTCTGTCGGACCCTTTTCTTTCTCCTTGGCAGGGTGCAGCGCCCCCGACACCATAGTAATGACCACAGCCCCGGCCAGAAGTCCTGCGGCTAAAAGCCGTGGGTGGCGCAGCCGGATATTCCACAGGATTCTATGTTTTTTCATCTTTCCCCATCCTTCCGTGCCCGATTGACAGCCGAGCGGAATTCCTGTACCATAAGAACAGGCTGTTTTATCCCTATGCGGCCTTGTCCCGGGATAGAACAGTATTACAC
>CALWIS010000009.1 GCA_944380795.1 uncultured Clostridia bacterium
TTCAAATCTGGGTGTCGCCTCCAAAACCCGAACGCAAAATGCGTTCGGGTCTTTTGTTTTGTGTAAGCAACAAGACTTTTGGATTTTTTGGAGGCAATAGAGAACGAGAGTCAAGGGAATGGCAGGGGGATCTATCAAAATGCACGAAAACCTACAGGGGTTTTAGGTAAGAAAAACGAAGAAGGGCGAAAAATAGGGGAGAGGGTATCAAAAAAAGGATTCTATATTTGGTAAAAAGAAATATTTATAAATATTTTTACAAAAACCCCTTTACAAGATTAGAAAAAGTTGTATAATATGAATGGATATTAAAGGGTCCAAGGCCCTGATTACAAAATAGCAACATACTGGGAATTATTCCGTGTGCAGCAACGAAAGGAGTTTGTATCATGAAATTCAGCAAAGAAAACCTGATCGCTTCCAGTGAGCTGGTAGATGTTTACAGAGACGGCGATACCTGTGTCAAGCTGTTTAAAGAAGGGGTACGTAAAACAAATCCGCTTTACGAAGCATTGACCCATTCTCGTGTGGAGGATACCGGACTTCGTGTTCCGATCATCCATGAGCTTTCGGTGATCGATGGACGTTGGGCTATCCATATGGATCTGATTGAAGGCAAGACCCTGGCAGATCTGATGAAGGAAGATCCCGATAACATGGATAAATACCTCAATGATATGGTGGACATCCAGCTGGAGATTCACTCCAAGACTGTTCCGAAGCTGAGCAAGCTGAAGGATAAGATCAGCCGCCAGATCAACTCCCTGACGGAGATCGATGATGTTAAGAAGTATGAGCTCCTGACCCGTCTGGAGAGCATGCCCAAGCACACCAAGCTTTGCCACGGTAATTTCACTCCCGAGAATGTTATTTATAATGAAAAAGGCATCTATGTGGTAGACTGGATCGCTGCCCGTCAGGGCAATGCCAGCGCCGACGTGGGCCGCACCTATCTGCTGTTGAGCCTGCGGTGCCCCGAGATTGCCGATAAATATCTCAACCTCTTCTGTGAGAAGACCAAGACATCCAAGAAGTATGTACAGCAGTGGCTTCCCATCGTAGCAGCTGCTCATCTGCCGGATGCAAAGCCCGAGGAGCACGACTTCCTGATGAAGTGGGTCGATGTGGTAGAGTACGAATAATCCCCATGATTCAGTAAAGCGATCTGAGGCAGCTGTTCCCGCAGCTGCCTTTTCGCTATATGTGGAAATTGCCTGAAAAGAAAAACAGACTTTTTGTGTGCAAAGCAGACAAATTCATTCTGTTTTTTCGTCAATTATCATTGTGGGTTTTTGGGTTTGGATGAACTTCCTACAAAAAAAGAAAATTCAACTGCAAAAATTGGCGAAAACCTGTGTTGACTTTAGATGGCTGGGTTGATATAATGTACTTGTTAAAAAAATAACAAATCAATGACAGCAATCTATTTTCAAATTGTTTATTTACAAAATGGAGGACTGGCACATGGAGAAAAAAGAGCAAGCAGTAACCCCTGAGACCACTGCTACCGGCCTGGTCGACAATGTCGATGCTTTGGTTGCTAAGATAGCAGAGGTAAGAGAGGCCCAGAGAATCTTTTCCACCTACACCCAGGAGCAAGTAGATAAGATTTTCTTCGCCGCCGCTATCGCCGCTAACCAGGCTCGTATCCCGCTGGCTAAGATGGCAGTGGAAGAGACCGGCATGGGCGTTGTGGAAGATAAGATCATCAAGAACCACTACGCTGCCGAGTATATCTACAACAAGTATAAGGATACCAAGACCTGCGGCGTGTTGGAGTATGACAGCGCTTTCGGCGTGACCAAGATCGCTGAGCCTATCGGTGTTGTGGCTGCGGTTATCCCCACCACTAACCCCACTTCCACCGCAATCTTCAAGACCCTGATTTCTTTGAAGACCCGCAACGGTATCATCATCAGCCCCCATCCCCGTGCTAAGAAGTGCACCATCGCTGCCGCTAAGGTAGTTCTGGATGCTGCTGTTGCAGCTGGTGCTCCTAAGGGCATTATCGGCTGGATCGACATCCCCTCCTTGGAGATGACCAACGAATTGATGCATGACGCTGACATCATCCTGGCCACCGGTGGCCCTGGCATGGTGAAGGCAGCTTATTCTTCCGGTAAGCCTGCACTGGGTGTTGGTGCTGGTAATACCCCCGCTATCATCGACGATACCGCCGATGTTGTGATGGCTGTTAACTCCATCATCCACTCCAAGACCTTCGATAACGGCATGATCTGCGCTTCCGAGCAGTCTGTTATCGCTCACGAGGCTGTTTATGATGCAGTGAAGAAGGAGTTCGCTGACCGCGGCTGCTACTTCCTGAACCCCGAAGAGACCGAGAAGGTCCGTAAGACTATCCTGATCAACGGCGCTCTGAACGCTAAGATCGTTGGCCAGAAGGCCCACACCATTGCTAAGCTGGCTGGCGTGGAGACCCCGGTTGACACTAAGATCCTCATCGGCGAAGTCGAGAGCGTGGATCTGGAAGAAGAGTTTGCACACGAGAAGCTGTCTCCTGTTCTGGCTATGTATAAGGCTAAGGACTTCGACGACGCTGTTTCCAAGGCTTGCCGTCTGGTTGCTGACGGTGGTTACGGCCACACCTCTTCTCTGTACTGCAACGCTGTTACCGAGCGCGCTAAGATCGAGAAGTTCGGCGAGACCATGAAGACCTGCCGTATTCTGGTCAACACTCCTTCTTCTCAGGGTGGTATCGGCGACCTGTACAACTTCAAGCTGAACCCCTCTCTGACGCTGGGCTGCGGTTCCTGGGGCGGCAACTCCGTTTCCGAGAACGTCGGCGTAAAGCACCTGATCAACATCAAGACCGTCGCCGAGAGGAGAGAAAATATGCTGTGGTTCAAGGCACCTGAAAAGGTATACTTCAAGAAGGGCTGCCTGCCGGTAGCTCTGGACGAGCTGAAGACCGAGATGCACAAGAAGAAGGTCTTCATCGTAACCGACTCCTTCCTGTACAACAACGGCTACACCAAGTGCATCACCGATAAGCTGGACGAAATGGGCATCAAGCACACTACCTTCTTTGATGTTGCTCCCGATCCGAGCCTGAAGAGCGCTCTCGAGGGCACCGCTGCTATGAACGCCTTCCAGCCTGACTGCATCATCGCTCTGGGCGGCGGCTCCGCAATGGACGCTGGCAAGATCATGTGGGTGATGTACGAGCATCCGGAAGTGGACTTCCTGGATATGGCTATGCGCTTCATGGATATCCGCAAGAGAGTTTACACCTTCCCGCACATGGGTGAGAAGGCTAACTTCATTGCTATCCCCACCTCCGCTGGTACCGGTTCCGAGGTAACTCCTTTCGCTGTTATCACCGACGAGAAGACCGGCATCAAGTATCCTCTGGCTGACTACGAGCTCATGCCCGACGTGGCAATCGTTGACGCTGACCTGATGATGAACATGCCCAAGGGCCTGACTTCCGCTTCCGGTATCGATGCCCTGACCCATGCTCTGGAGGCTTATGCTTCTGTGATGGCTAGCGAGTACACCGACGGCCTGGCTCTGCGTTCTATGAAGTCTATCTTCCAGTATCTGCCTCGCGCTTATGACAACGGTCCTAACGATCCGGTTGCTAGAGAGAAGATGGCTAACGCTTCCACTATGGCTGGTATGGCATTTGCTAACGCCTTCCTGGGTGTTTGCCACTCCATGGCTCATAAGCTGGGTGCTTTCCATCACCTGCCTCATGGTATCGCCAACGCCCTGCTGATCACTCTGGTCATGCGCTTCAATGCTGACCCGACCCCCAGAAAGATGGGCACCTTCCCGCAGTACGAGTATCCGCATACTCTGGAGCGTTACTGCGAGTGCGCTGACTTCTTGGGCATCAAGGGCAAGAACGATGAAGAGAAGTTCAACAACTTCATCGCTGCTATCGAAGAGCTGAAGGCTAAGGTTGGCGTGAAGAAGACCATTAAGGATTACGGTGTGGACGAGAAGTACTTCTTGGACAACCTGGATGCTATGGTTGAGCAGGCATTCGACGACCAGTGCACCGGTGCAAACCCGAGATATCCGCTGATGAGCGAAATCAAGGAAATGTACCTGAAGGCTTACTACGGCGAATAATTCTATATCGCATTTACTGCGGACGGAGCTTTGGCTTCGTCCGCTTTTCTTTTGCTAAATTTCCTTTTGTGAGTTTACATAAGTTCGATTTACAGGGTTGCAAGATCTATAAGAATCCGATATAATATAGATAAATGCGGCAAAATACGGCGATCCTTTTCGCCGATCATCTATTATCCCATAGGGAGGAAACAAAAATGAAGGGAATCGCAAAAAAATCACTGGCCCTGCTGCTTGTGTTGCTCTGTACGCTTTCCGTTTGGACCGTGATGCCAAATACAACGGCTTCTGCGGCAACCACAGCAAAAACAACAGATTATCTCAATCTTCGAAAGGGACCGGGCACCTCTTATGGAGTGATTGTTACGATGACAAAAGGTGCTACCATCACAGTTTTAGATAACAGTGATGAGGACTGGGCCAAAGTACAAACCTCCAGCGGTCAACAGGGTTGGTGCAGCAAAGAATATCTGCAAATTTCTTCCGGTTCTTCATCTTCTGCAGAGACCGCGAAAACAACAGATTATTTGAATCTCCGTAAAGGGGCCGGAACTTCCTATGGTGTGATCCTGACCATTGCCAAGGGAACGACCGTGACTGTATTGGATAACAGCAACTCGAACTGGGCTAAGGTACGCACTCCTTCCGGTCAAGAGGGCTGGTGCAGCAAAGAGTATCTTACTTTTTCCAGCAGTGGTTCCAGTAGTTCCGGCGGTTCTAGCAGCGGAAGTACGAGCACTACTACTGCCAAAACTACCGATTACCTGAACCTGCGCAAGGGGGCCGGGACTTCCTATGGGGTGATTCTGACCATCGCCAAGGGTTCTACTGTAACGGTGCTGGATAACAGCAATAAAGAGTGGGCGAAGGTCAAGACCTCCTCTGGTGTTACAGGTTGGTGCAGCAAAGAATATCTTACTTTTTCCAGCAGTGGTTCTGGCGGTTCCAGTGGCGGAAATACAAGCACGACTACTACTGCTAAAACCACCGATTACCTGAACCTGCGTAAAGGGGCGGGCCTTTCCTATAACGTGATCCTGACCATCGCCAAGGGTTCTACTGTAACGGTGCTGGATAACAGCAATAAAGAGTGGGCGAAGGTCAAGACTTCCTCTGGTGTTACAGGCTGGTGCAGCAAGGAGTATCTGAAGTTTAGTTCTACCTCTACTGAAACTCCGAAGCCGACGGCAACGCCCAAGCCTACCGCTACCCCCACTCCAAAACCTACTGCCACGCCTACACCTAAACCCACGGCAACACCTACACCAAAACCCACCGCAACTCCAAAGCCTACTGCTACGCCTACACCTTCCGAGAGCGAAACCGCAGTTGCTACTGATTATGTGAATCTGCGTAAGGGTCCGGCTACCTCGTATGGTGTTATCCGCACTTTGGATAAGGGGGAGGAGCTAGAGGTTCTGGATAGCAGCAATAAGGATTGGGTAAAAGTGCGCACTTCCAAAAACGAAACCGGCTGGTGCAGTACAGAATATATTCAGTTTTCTGGCGAGGAAGGCTCTGGTACAGAAGAGACTTTAGTAGCGAAAACTACCGATTACCTCAATCTCCGCAAGGGAGCGGGTACCTCTTATGGTGTGATCACGACTCTGCCTAAGGGAACGACTGTTACAGTAGTGGATAATAGCAACAGCGAATGGGCAAAAGTTCGCACATCCTCTGGCGTGGAAGGCTGGTGCAGTAAGGAATATCTGGAATTTTCGGAGTCCGGTGGCGATAACAATAGTGGTTCCAGCAGCACAGAGAAGAAGTATATCAAGACCACCACAGCTGTAAACTTCCGCACAGGTGCCGGAACAAATTATTCTGTGATCCGTACCCTGCCTTCTGGCACAGTCCTTACCCTGTTGGATGATACCAACGCGGATTGGGTCTATGCAGAGGACAGTAACGGCGTAAAAGGATACATCTCTTCTGAATATGTACAGGAAGTGTCCAGCAGCGGTGTTTCTATTACACTGTCTCATACCAAGGTGTCGATCCCTGCTTTAAAGACGATCTATACAACAGCATCCTGCTCTATGCCCGGCATGGAGATCTCTTGGAGCAGCAGCAATGAAAAGGTGGCAACGGTTCAAAACGGATATATCTACGGTGTTTCTGCTGGTACCGCCACTATTACTGCTTCAGCAGGAGGAGATAAGGCTCAGTGTACTGTTACCGTTACGGCGGCAGAAGCAGTCAAGTCCGTCTATTCTGACCCCAATGTAGTTCTTGTTGGAAATTCTGTCAATTTAATAGCTATTACCGATTCCACTCGGGAAGCAGCTAAATTTGTGGTAGAAACACCCAACGGTACCAAAACTTATACGGTTACCAATTATACAGCGGAAAATGCCAACGCCAACCAAGGCTTAGCCGCCAATAAGACCCGAGTGTGGTCTCAGGCAGTTACCTTCTCCAAGGCTGGCAGCTATAATGTAAAGGTCTATTCTCAGCTAAACGGCAAGATGAGTTCCGACTATAAAGAGATGACCGTTTTTGTGGTATCCACTTTGTCGGATACTTCTACAGAGGAACGTCGTGTCAGCGATGAAATGTTGGATATTATCAGCGAGATGGAGGGCTACAGTGCCGCCGTCTATCCTGATACGCTGGCCTATAACATTCCCACTTTGGGCTATGGCTATGTTCTCAGTAAGGGAGAAGTGTTCTATAACAACCTGACCAAGCGAGAGGCATGGGCATTGCTGTGCAGTGCTATCAACAATCGTTCCTATACATCGGAGGTCAATAAGTTTATTAAGAACAATAAGCTGTTAGCCAACCAAGCCCAGTTTGACTCCATGGTGAGCTTTTCCTACAATGTAGGCGCCGGTTATTGGAATTCTAATAGTGCGTTTGATATGCGCACCATTCTTCTCAATGCGGTAGAGCCTCCCAAGGTCTCCGCCAGCTCACCGGCTTCTGCAAAAACCACTTCTTCTCTGGTAGTGTATAAGCAGGCCAATGAGGACAGCGTGGTAACCACTTTGGGCAAAAACACTTCGGTGCAGGTGACTTCTACCAAGTTTATTGAGAAAAGCAACGAGATGTGGTATCAGATCAAAACTTCTTCCGGTGTTTCCGGCTGGGCAAGAGGGGCTTATATTTCCTTTAACAATTCCAGCAATCTGACCCACAATCTGAAATACACCGATGCCATTGCCTATGGCAGTGAGATGCTGGCATGGCATAAGGCGGGCGGTGTTTGCCTGCCGGGCCTGCTGTACCGCCGTTTGGCAGAGGCCAAAGTGTTCTCCTATGGCGATTACGACGCAGCCCATATGTCCAGCTCGAATTATAAGAAGAACACCTATGGATATCATTATCCCAGCTGTCTGGCTGCCTATGAGAAGTAAGGCGGTCGCAAAGACAATTTGATAGTTTTGAAAAGCGGGAAGGAAAGCGCGGCTTTCCTCCCCGTTTTCGGTTATCCTAATAAAGATTATGTAAAACAACAGGAGGAAGATATGGATCACGGAATTGAAAAGCTGTTGGCGAAGGTCCAGAAGCCCGGACGCTATGTGGGCGGAGAACAGAACAGTGTTGTCAAAGATAAAGAAAAGGTCAAGACCCGTTTTGCCTTCTGCTTTCCCGATACCTATGAAATTGGAATGTCCCATTTGGGGATGAAGATCCTCTATGGACTATTTAACCAGCGGGAGGATATCTGGTGTGAGCGGGTATTTGCTCCTTGGTTGGATATGGAAGCGCTGATGCGGGAAAATGGCTTACGGCTCTATGGTCTGGAGAGTGGAGACCCTCTTTGCGATTTTGATTTTGTGGGCTTTACCCTGCAATACGAATTGAGCTTTACCAATGTGCTGAATATGCTGGAACTGGGTGGTGTGCCGGTGCGGAACGACCAACGTGGGGAAGATGACCCTATCGTTGTAGCAGGTGGCCCCTGTACCTGCAACCCGGAGCCACTAGCGGATTTTATCGATATCTTTTTCCTGGGAGCGGGGGAAGAGGTAGACCTGGAAGTCATTGATCTGTACCAGAAATGTAAAGCAGAGGGGAAGAGCCGCAAGGAATTTTTGCGGCTGGCTTCCCACATTGAAGGGGTCTATGTGCCCTCTCTCTATCAGGTGGAATACCATGAGGATGGCACTATTAAAGCTGTCACCCCTCTGGAGGGTGCCCCGGCAACCATCCGCAAGCGTGTGATTCTCGATCTGGATAAGGTGTATTATCCCAAGAGTTTTGTGGTGCCATTCCTGGATATTGTCCACGACCGGGCAGTGGCAGAGGTGTTCCGAGGCTGCATCCGGGGCTGCCGGTTCTGCCAGGCCGGTTTTATCTACCGGCCGGTCATCGAAAAATCTGTGGAGACAGTGAGCCGTCAATGCCGGGATTTGTGTGCTTCTACCGGCTATAATGAGGTTTCCCTATCCTCTTTGAGCACCAGCGACTATTCCAAAATCAATGAACTGCTGGACGAGCTTCTCACCTGGACCAAGGACGACATGGTGAATGTGTCTCTGCCATCCCTGCGGGTAGACGGCTTTTCCACCGAACTGACGGACAAGATCAAGACAGTTCGAAAAAGCGGCCTTACTTTTGCGCCGGAAGCCGGCACCCAGCGCCTCCGGGATGTCATCAACAAAAACGTCCGGGAAGATGAACTGATGAAAACCATGGACATCGCCTTTGGCGCAGGCTGGAATCGGGTGAAACTCTATTTCATGATTGGCTTACCTACCGAGACCGACGAGGATGTAGTGGGAATCACCAAGCTGGGGCAGGCTGTGGTGGACGCCTATTATAACAACTCCAACAAGCCTAAGGGGCAGAGTGTCAATGTGACCGTGAGTGCTGCCGCTTTTGTTCCCAAGCCCTTCACTCCCTTCCAGTGGGAGCCCCAGGATACCATGGAGGAGTTCCAGCGCAAACAGCATTTGCTGAAAAGTTCCATTACCACCCGTAAGCTGACGGTAAATTACCATGCGGCGGATACCAGCTTTGTGGAAGCCGTCTTTGCCCGAGGTGACCGCAAGCTGTGCGCCGCTATGGAGGAGGCCTGGAAGCGGGGCTTCCACTTTGACGGCTGGGACGACTGCTTCTCTTTGGAGAAGTGGATGGAGGTGTTTGAGGCTGTGGGGATTGACCCAGCGTTTTATGCCAATCGCCGCCGCAGCTTTGACGAGGTGCTCCCCTGGGATCATCTGGATTATGGTATCAAGAAGGAATTTTTGATCGAAGAATGTAAAAAGGCATACGGGAACACCACCACTCCCAACTGCCGGGAAAAATGCTCCGCCTGTGGAGCCGCCTGCTTCAAAGGAGGGATCTGCGTTGAAAAACGTTCGAGTGTGGTTTGAGAAAAAGGATACAGCCCGTTATATTTCCCATTTGGATTTGAACCGTTGTATGTCCCGGGCTTTTCATAAAACAAAGCTGCCCCTGTGGTACACCCAGGGGTTCCACCCCCACATCTTCCTCACCATCACCATGCCTCTCTCGCTAGGAATGAGCGGTCTGCGGGAATCCATGGATATTCGTCTCACAGAAGAGGTCCCCTATGAGGAGATCATCGAAAAGTTAAACGGCGCCCTGCCCTTGGATATTCATGTGTACAAGATTACCGAGCCGGTCATGCGGCCCAGCGAGGTAGCGTTTGCTGCTTATGAGATCACCTATGAGCCGGAAAACCGGAGTGCGGAGCAGGCAAAAGAGGAGATCGAGGAACTTCTTTCCCGAGAGGAAGTATTGGTGACCAAGCATACCAAGCGGGGCCCCAAGGAGTTTGACATCCGCCCTTATTTTGCGGATATGAAACTAGAGATAGGGGAGGACGGCTTTTTGCATACCCAGCTTTGCCTTCCCATCAGCGTTAACGGCGGGGTGAATCCTGGCCTTTTAAAAACCGCAGCAGAGCGGTATCTGGGGCTGGAAATCTATGAGCAGATCCTTCGCACAGGGCTGTATAACGAAAAAATGGAATCCTTCCGTTAAGGGAAGGATTGTGGGGAAATGCTGCTATAGAGTCGTTCCCTATCCATTGTGCCCAAAAGCGTACGAAAATTGTCCGCAGAGTTTTGTATTCACCCACAAAGTGGGGGAAAAGCGGGACGGAGACTTGCATTTGCTGCTAAAATCAAATACAATATAAGTAACACATTCGGAGGTAGATGGTATGAGAATGGCTTCCCTCTTGCCAACTGCATATATGATTTGCAGCGAAGTAGTGGGGAAGTGTACCATCTTATAGCATCGTTGGATCTTGGGCTGCGTCAATTTTGCCGCAGCCCTTTTGGTTTTTCTCCAAAACAGGACAGCGGCTTTTGCCGGTGAAAGAAAGGAATGGTATCGAATGAAAAAAGTTGCAGTGATTATGGGAAGCGACAGCGATTTCCCCGTAGTGTCCGCAGCGATCAAGCGGTTAAAGGGGTGGGACATCCCGGTAGAGGTTCATGTCATGTCTGCCCACCGTACGCCGGAAAAGGCCGCTGCTTTTTCTGCAGGGGCTAAAGAAAACGGCTTTGGCGTGATCATTGCCGCAGCAGGCAAGGCCGCCCATCTGGCCGGTGTGCTGGCTGCCCATACCACCCTGCCGGTCATCGGGATTCCTGTAAAATCCTCCACCTTGGACGGTCTGGATGCCCTGCTGGCTACCGTGCAGATGCCCAGCGGTATTCCCGTGGCTACCGTAGCCATCGACGGCGCAAACAACGCCGCCATTCTGGCTGCCCAGATGCTGGCCCTTTCCGATGATGCTCTGGCCGAAAAGCTGGCACAGATGAAGGTGCAGATGGAAGAGGGCGTAGCGAAGAAGGATGCCGCTCTGCAGGAAAAGGTTGCCGAGCTGTAAGAAATCTATTTCACATACGAGAAAGGAAATCCATCATGAAAAGTTTCAGCGAAAGCTATAAGGCTGCCGGCGTAGACGTGACCGCCGGCTATAAATCGGTCGAACTGATGAAGAAGCACGTGGCCCGTACCACCATTCCCGGCGTGGTTTCCGGTATTGGCGGTTTTGGCGGCCTATTCCAGCCGGAGCTCACTGGCATGAAGGAGCCTGTGCTGGTTTCCGGTACTGACGGCGTGGGCACTAAGCTGCGCATTGCCTTCCTCATGGATAGGCACGATACCGTGGGTATTGACTGTGTGGCTATGTGCGTCAACGATGTGGTGTGCGGCGGCGCAAAGCCCCTGTTCTTCCTGGATTATCTGGCCGTGGGCAAGAATGTGCCCGAGAAGGTGGCCGACATCGTTTCCGGCGTTGCCGAGGGCTGTGTACAGGCCGGCTGCGCATTGGTTGGCGGCGAGACCGCCGAAATGCCCGGTTTTTATCCCGAGGACGAGTACGATCTGGCTGGTTTCTCCGTGGGTATCGTGGACAGAGAAAAGATCATCGACGGCTCCGCTATGACTCCCGGGGATGTGCTTATTGGCCTGCCTTCCTCCGGCGTTCACAGCAACGGCTTCTCTCTGGTCCGTAAGATCTTTGACGTAAACAAGGAAAACCTGTCCGCCTCTGTGCCGGAGCTGGGCGCAACCTTGGGCGAGACTCTGCTGACTCCCACCAAGATCTATGTGAAGCCCGTGCTGGTTGCTATGGCACAGGCCAATGTGAAGGCCGTTTCCCACATCACCGGCGGTGGTTTCTATGAGAATATTCCGCGGATGCTGAAGGACGGCTGCTCCGCAAAGATCGATTTGGCAAAGGTTCCTCATCTGCCCATCTTCGATCTGCTGCAAAAGACTGGCAACATCCCCACCCGGGATATGTACAACACCTTTAACATGGGCATGGGTATGTGCATGGCTGTTGCCAAGGAAGACGCCGACAAGGCAGTTGCTGCCCTGCGTGAAGCTGGGGAAGAGGCCGTCATCGTGGGCGAGATCGTCGCGGGCGACAAGGAGGTTCTCCTGTGATGAATATTGTCGTGCTGGTTTCCGGCGGCGGCACCAATTTGCAGGCACTCATTGACGCGGAAAAGGCCGGACAGATTCCCGGCGGAAAAATTTCCTGCGTTATCGCATCCAAACCCGGTGTCTATGCCTTGGAGCGGGCAGCAAAGGCGGGCATTCCCTCCCGTGTGGTGGAGCGGAAAGCCTATCCCGACCGGCAGAGCTATTCCAAAGCCATTTTGGATGCCCTGAATGAGGAAAAAGCCGATTTGGTGATTCTGGCGGGCTTTATGGTGATTCTGGACGAGCAGGTGCCCAAAGCCTATCCCAACCGGATTTTAAATGTCCACCCGGCGCTGATTCCCTCTTTCTGCGGCCCGGGATTCTATGGAATGAAGGTGCACGAAGCGGTGCTGGCTTCCGGTGTGAAGCTTACCGGTGCAACGGTGCATTTTGTCAGCGAGGTGTGCGATGGCGGTCCCATTATTTTACAGGGCGCTGTGCCGGTTCTCAATGATGATACCCCGGAAGTCCTGCAAAAGCGTGTTATGGAGCAGGTGGAGTGGAAGCTTCTTCCCAAAGCCGCTGCTCTGTTCTGTGCAGGAAAAATCAAAGTGGAAAATGGAATTGCAAAAGTAACCGACTGACTGATGGCCCCTGTGAAATATTGACAGCCTGCCTTGGGTCTGGTATACTGATAAACGAACTTTTCGCGTGACTGACGGATTTGCAGAGTTTACTGCATTGGAGCGCGGAAGAAGATTTGCCGACCGTCTGGGCAGCCTTGTATTAAGGTTGCCCATTTTCTTTTTTCTACTGTTCGCGTGGAGAGAGCTTTCAATTTTTTGATAGGCCTTTCCGCGGCATAAAAAGTTTTACTCGATTTTTTTCAAAAAATCGCAGTTTCCAAAGGCAGATTCTCGCCTACCGGCTCGGTCGGTGCCCCATTGTGTGCCACTTGCACACGGCACCCTTTGGTCGTCCGTCGCAACGGGCGAAATCCTAATACCTCAAAAGATCAGGAGGGGAGCTGCAAGAGTCCGGTGGACTGTTGCAGCGTGGGGAACCCTATCAAGGGGTTCCCCAAAGGCACTTTGTACCTTCCAAACTTCAAAAATATCCTAATTTCTTTTCTGTTCGCAATCAAAGGAGGATTTTTCAATGTTGAATCTGGAAAAAGATTTACAGCAGAACACCTATCCCGGCCGTGGCATCGTCATTGGACGCAGCAAAGACGGTAAAAATGCCATGATCGGCTACTTTATCATGGGCCGCAGCGAGAATAGCCGCAACCGCATTTTTGCCAAGGAACCGGACGGCATCCGCACCGAGGCCTTTGATCCC
>CALWIS010000010.1 GCA_944380795.1 uncultured Clostridia bacterium
GTTTGCTCTCCGGTGGGGCCTCAGCGTGTTAATAAAACCATAATGCTCGATCAGTTCGCGTGGGAATAATTTTCAATGCGCAGTTGCTCTCCCGCGACACAAAAATTTTCGCCCCCCTTTTATAAAAGGGGGTAGGGGGTTCAGGGGGGCAACGCCCCTCCTGATCGCCCATCGCAATGGGCGAAACCCCTGTGCTCCCAAAAACGCAGGAAAGGGTGAGAAAACAGCCCGGTGGGCTGTTTTCGAGGGGAAACCCACGTCTGGGGTTTCCCCTTAAAACATATCACTTTTATACAACTGTCCATACAGAAAACTTTTCTACAGACTGAAGCCCCATCGGAGAGCGGTTTGCTCTCCGGTGGGGCCTTTGTTTTGCCAAAAGGGTTATTCCTGTTTTTGTGAAAGGGACTTAAGATGCTCTTTCAGTACCAGATTGATATATTGAGAAAGGGAACGGTCAGCATCTTCCGCCAGAATTTTTAATTTCTCTACCATATCCTCATCTAACGTGATACTGACTTTTTTCTTTAGCGGCTTCATCCTCTGCAACTCCAAGCATTCGTTGTTAATTCTATTATATTCTAAAGTAAGATAGAATATTGACTATTCTCCTAAAGTAGTATAAAGTAGGATAAAACGGTATAAAGGAAGTAAACATGATGGAGTTATATAGAGAAATTCTGGAAAACATTTTAAAACAGCAAAAAATAGAGGTATCTTTTCCAGAACTTACCATTGACGCAGCGGAGATTATCAATTTGGAATGTTACAAAGCTTTATCACAAATTAAAGATGTCATTTACGACGATACACTGGAAGATAGAGAATGTTTTCAAAAAATTGAAGAAATCATTTGTATTTTAGAATCCCATGGGATTTGGGGAAGTGCCCGACATGATTTTATATAAAAGATTTTATTCAAAAACAGAGAAAAAGGGCCCCTTTTTCAAGGAGCCCTTTCAGCTTATCAAAAAATCTGCATGGCTGTTAGAATACGCAGGCAGAAATCTTTAAAGGGGAAACCCCAAACGTGGGTTTCCCCTGGAAAACTGTCCACTGGACAGTTTTCCACCCCTTCCTGCGTTTTGGAAGCATAAGGAGTTCCGCTCTCTGCGGAGAGCGGCCAAAGGCCCTGCCTTTGGAATCCGCGATTTTTTGAAAAAAATCGAGTAAAACTTTTGTGTCGCGGGAAAGCAAGAGCAAATGGGAAACTGCTTCCACGCGAACTTCTCTGCCTACTGATCTTTTTTAGCAGCTTTGTTCTTACTTTCTCCCCAAAGGCAGGAAGCCCACCTTCTTCATCACCTTCCCCAAAGTCCGGTAGGCAATCCGCGCGGCCTTTTCCGCGTTCTCGGTGTAGCACTGCTCCAAATAGGATTTATCTTTAATCAACTGGGCAAACCGCTCCTGAATGGGACGCAAATGCTCGATCACGGCTTCGCCCACGGCTGCCTTGAAATCGCCGTAACCCTTGCCGGCAAATTCCGCTTCGATCTCCTCATAGCTCTTGCCAGTGACGCAGGAATAAATACCCATCAGGTTATTCACGCCATCTTTTCCCTCGCCATAGTGCACGCTGGCTTCGCTGTCGGTGACCGCCCGCTTGAATTTGCGCATAATGTCCTCCGGCTTATCCAGCAGGGCAATATAGCCGTTGGCGTTTTCGTCAGACTTGGACATCTTCCGGCTGGGGTCCTGCAAAGACATAATCCGGGCGCCGGTTTTGGGAATATAGCCGTCCGGCACCTTAAAGGTGGGGCTGTAAATGCCGTTAAACCGCTCGGCAATGTTCCGGGTCAACTCCAGATGCTGCTTCTGGTCGGCGCCTACTGGCACCAGGTCTGCCTGATACAGCAGAATATCCGCCGCCATCAGGCTGGGATAGGTGAACAGTCCGGCGTTGATGTTCTCCGGGTGCTTCTGGGACTTATCCTTAAACTGGGTCATGCGGGAAAGCTCTCCAAACTGGGTATAGCAGTTGAGCACCCAAGCCAGCTCCGCATGGGCGGGAACCTGGCTCTGGATAAAGAACAGGCTCTTGTTGAGGTCGATACCGCAGGCCAGCAGCAGCGCATAAGCTTCCAGGGTGTTTTTGCGGAATGTGGCCGGGTCTTGGCGCACGGTAATGGTGTGCAGGTCGGCCAGGGCATAAATGCAGTCATAATCATCCTGCAAAGAAATCCAGTTTTTCAGAGCGCCCAGATAATTGCCCAGGGTAATGGTGCCGCTGGGCTGGATTGCGCTGAAAATCACCGGTTTGCGTTCAGTTTGTACGGTTTCCATGAGTTAGGACCTCCAAAAGTAATTTTTCCGTAAATGGGCGAAAAGAAAACGTAGTGAAAAAACAAAAAGCTCCCGTCCCAAAAGGGACAGGAGCTGTCATTTCCTGCGGTACCACCCAAATTGGCGCTATGCGCCCGCTCTTTTCTCACGCGGATACGTGAGCTCCCCTGATAACGGGCAGAGTCCCCGTCGAAGGCTACTGGGAAACCCGTTCGCCTCGCCCTCCCGGGCCCACTCCACAGCCGGATACTGCCGCGATTCCACCCTCCGCGGCTCTCTGCAAGCTCCTGTACCGTGTACTTTTCCCGGTCATCGGTTTATCTTATTGGTATCCAGTATATCCCTCTTTTCCTGGTTTGTCAATGGAAAAAGCAGAAGCTTTCCTCCCCTTTTTTCTTGATGTTTTCTCCGAAAACTCTGTCGTTTTCTCCGATGCTTTTCCACACATATTTACACGGCCCTCTCCCCGTGATAAGATGCAGACAAAGCCTTTTTTTGGGAAAATGCGACAGAATCACACTTTAGGAGGAGATCAATTATGAGCCGGATTACCATCAATCCCGGGGACCGGAAATCCACCATCAGCCGCAACCTGTACGGCAACTTTTCGGAGCATTTAGGCCGCTGCATCTACAACGGCGTGTTTGTGGGCAAGGATTCCCCCATCCCCAACGTGAACGGGATGCGCACCGATGTGGTGGAAGCCCTGAAGAACATCCAACTGCCGGTGCTCCGCTGGCCCGGCGGCTGCTTTGCTGACGAATACCACTGGAAGGATGGCATCGGCCCCCAGGAAAGCCGTAAGCGCATGGTCAACACCCACTGGGGCGGCGTGGTGGAGGACAACTCCTTCGGTACCCACGAATTTTTGGAGCTGTGCCGCCAAGTAGGCTGCGAGCCCTACATCAACGGCAACCTGGGCTCCGGTACTGTGCAGGAGATGAGCGAATGGGTGGAGTACATGACCTTTGATGGCATTTCCCCCATGGCGGAGCTGCGAGTAAAGAATGGTCAGGAAAAGCCTTGGAAGATCCGCTATTTCGGCGTTGGCAACGAGAGCTGGGGCTGCGGCGGCAATATGCGCCCCGAATTCTATGCCGATGAGTTCCGCCGCTACCAAACCTACCTGCGCAATTATGGCGACAACAAGCTTTATAAAATCGCCTGCGGCCCCAATGCCGACGATTATAATTGGACCGATACCGTCATGGAGATTGCCGGACGTTATATGGACGCCCTGACCCTCCACTACTACACCATCCCCACCGGCAACTGGGACCACAAGGGAAGCGCCTTGGGCTTTAGCCGGGAGGAATACTACTCCACGCTCCGTCGGGCCCTGTATATGCAGGAACTGCTGGACCGCCATATCCAGATCATGGACCGCCGCGACCCGGAAAACCGCGTGGGCCTGATTGTGGATGAATGGGGCACCTGGTACGACGTGGAGCCGGGCACCAACCCCGGGTTCCTCTATCAGCAGAACACTATGCGTGATGCCATGGTGGCTGCCGCTACCCTGAACATCTTCAACGAACACAGCGGCCGGGTGGTCATGGCCAATATCGCCCAGATGGTTAACGTACTCCAGGCCATTATCCTCACCGAGGGCGAGAAGATGGTCAAGACCCCCACCTACCATATCTTCGACCTGTACAAGCACCACCACGATGCCACTCTGGTATACAGCCATACCGAAACCCAGCAGATCGGCCTGGGCGACGACCAGGTGCCTCAGGTCAGCGCCTCCGTCTCGGTGGATAAGGACGGCGTGCTCCATGCCACCCTTGCCAATTTGTCCGACGAAAAGGCAGAAGAGGTAGAACTCGCCTTTGTAAACTTTGTCCCCACTGAGGCTTCCGGCCGCATCCTCTCCGGCAATTCCGGCGATCACAACGACTTTGATCATCCCGACGCCGTGACCATTCAGGCCATGGAGGGAATCCGGGTAGAGGACGGCAAGCTCTTTGTCACCATGCCCGCCTGCAGCGCTGCGGAGATCACCATCCGATGAACCCTCCCATTTGCCGCCGGTGCCTTCTGCGGGATTTAGATGACGGTTCCTATGCCCGCACGGTGGAGGAATACATCGCCGCCATCCCTCCTAGACAAAAAGCCTCCTCCGAGGAATACGAGAAGCGCCTTTCCCTGTGCCGGGAATGTTCCCGGCTGGTATCCGGTATGTGCAGCCTGTGCGGCTGTTTTGTGGAGGCCCGAGCGGCGAAAGCTTCCCAGCATTGCCCCGATACCCCCTCCCATTGGTAATGTATCCCCCTTTCCGACAAATAGCGGGAAGGGGGATTTTTCTTTGCCCCAGAATTGTCATTTTTCCCAATCAAATCCACCGGTTCCCCCACTTCTCCCCTACCCTTCTAAAAAGCTGGCGGTTTTCCAGAATTTCCCTTTATTTTTTGGTTTTTTGCTGTTCATCTCCTGGGGAAATATGCTATACTGATATATGATTGCTTGCAAACAAGAAAGGCGGATACCATCATGATACAAAACCAAGAAAAAGCCCCTGCTCGGGGAGAAGATATTATTGCCGGCCGCAACGCCGTCAGTGAAGCGCTGAAGGCAGGCCGCACCATTGACACCCTCTACATCACCCGTGGAAACCATTCCGGCCCACTTTCGGTGCTCATTGCCAAAGCCAAAAAGGCAGGAGCCGTTATTAAAGAAGCCGACAGCCGCAAGCTGGACTCCCTGTGCGGCAATGCCAACCATCAAGGCGTGGTGGCGGTGGCCGCAGTCAAGGAATTTTCCCAGATGGAGGATATTTTCGCTCTGGCAGAGGAACGGGGAGAAGCCCCGTTTTTGATTCTGTGCGACGAATTGGAAGATCCTCACAACCTGGGCGCGGTGCTGCGTATTGCCGAATGTGCCGGCGCCCATGGCGTAGTCATTCCCAAGCGGCGTTCGGTGGGCCTCACCTATGCGGTGGGCAAAGCCTCTGCTGGCGCGGTGGAATATGTGCCGGTGGTACGGGTGAACAATATGGCAGCCACTATTGATGAATTAAAAGAAAATGGCGTGTGGATCTACACCGCCGATATGGACGGTCAGCCCTGGTGCCAGGTGGATTACACCGGCCCTGCCGCCGTTGTGGTGGGCAGCGAAGGCTCCGGCGTCAGCCGTCTGGTGCGGGAAAAATCCGATTTTATCATCTCCCTGCCCATGAAGGGGAAAATCAATTCCCTTAACGCCTCGGTAGCCTGTGGCGTGGTTTGCTATGAGATCGCCCGCCAGCGGGCCGGACTGAAAAGCCGCTAAAACAACCCCTATTTGACACAAAAGGAAGTGTGAACAGCTTCATGGAAGATAAGAACCGCTCCAACGAGCAAATGCTGGAGGAGATTCTGCAAGAGGCCCATACCCTGCGGGAATCCCATAAAACCGCTGAAACAGCGGAAACGGAGTCCCCTCCCCAGAGCCCGGAGACCATGGGGCAGGCCGAAAAAGGCAAAAAACAGCGCAAATGGCCTTTTGGTCGCCGGGATCGCCACTATGCTGTAGAAGAACCGGATGAAACCGAGGATATTTACTATGGTCTGCAGCTCAAACCCATTGAAGAATTTCAAAAAGATATGCAGGATACCGGGGAGCAGCCTTTAACCCCCAACCAACCTACAGAGGAATATTCCTTTCTATTTGATAACTCCCCGGAAGGGGAACTGGATGAAGAGATTGCCAACCGGTTCCGAGAACTACATAACGACCGCCGCCGCAGGGTAAAAGAAGCTCTGGAATCCGAGGGATTGGATTTTCATCAGGTAGTTTCTGAATTTGGGGCAATCCAGCCCCTGCCCAAAAAAACCGGCGTCGACCACGGAAAAGAAATTTTTTCCGTTTCACCAGGGGCCAAAACTCAATCCCCGGAGATCTCTGCCCCTTCTTCCGTATCTAAAGAACCGCCTACCGGTTCCTTACCGGATACTGATGCCAAGACTGCTACTACAGAAGTCCCAATAGCACGCCCCTCCCTTGGCGTATTAAAACCAGATGATGATGAATTTACCGTTGACGCGATTCTGGCCCAGGTACGGGAAAAAAATCTGCGCACCGTGCGGGCACAAACTCCCCCTGTAGATTCTCAGCAGGAACCTGTTCCGGTAAAGGATGAGTCTTTGCCCTCCACATCTTCTGCATCTCAGCCTACCGTGCAAGCTGTGTCTACTGTGCAGAAGGAAGTTGCAGAGCCTAAGACCGCTGCACAAACTACCACTTCTGCCCAAGAGGAGCCGGTAGATTCTAAGTCTGCAGCAGAAGCAGCAGCTCCTGTGCAGGAAGAACCTGCCCAAACACAAGATGCTGTAAAAAACACTGTTTCTCCTGTCGAGGAAGCACCAGCGAACTCTCAGCCCGCGGCAAAAGCTGCGGCCCCTGTACAGGAAGCAGCGGCAAAACACCAGCCTGCGACCAAAACAGAAGCTCCTGCGAAAAAAGAGGCCTCCTCATCAAAAGAGGAGCCCGCTCCCTCAGAACCAAACCCCTTTGTGGACGAAACGCCCCGCCAGCCTAAAATGCCTCGGGAAGCCCGGGAAGGCCCTTCTTATGCCCCGCATACCAAGCCCGTACATTTGATGGACATGAACGTATTGGATTTTGCTTTACGGGAAGAAGCCAAGTTCTACGAAGAGCAGGTTCAAAAAGAAAAAGAAGAAGAAGCCCGGCGGCGGAAGAAAAAATACATGAAAATGAAGCAACAGAAGGCTCTGGAAAAAGGTTTTGCCCTCAACGGGGAGGAGCCACAAGAGGATTCCCCGGAAGAACCCCAGGAGCCGGAGGAGGAACTGGAAGATTTCAACTCCCCCTCCGATGCCCCTTCTGTCTCTCACGATTTGTGGGCCGGGATGCGGGAACTGATCCTCCGGGTCCTGGTTACCGGTCTGTGTACCGGGCTTTTGGGGCTCTTTGGCCTGATGGGGGAATTCAACAACCTGTTTAACTGGGACCTTTCCAAAGAAATCACTACTGCTGCCTATATGGCACTAAATGTGATCTTCTTGCTCCTTTCCATGGGCTTCTGCTTCCGTATGATTGGCAGCGGTCTCATGGCATTGATCAAATTCCGGGCCAACTCCGACAGCGCCCTCTCTTTGGCATCTATTGCCGCCTTGATACAGGCAGTATACGCCTGTTTCTTCCCAGAAGAGGTTATGAGCGGCTCTTTGCATCTATATTCTGTATTGGCTTCTGGTGCCCTGTTCCTTAATTCAGTGGGTAAATTAGTGATGATCCGCCGGATCTGGAATAACTTCCGCTTTGTCTCCTCCCGGGAGAGCAAATATGCGGTACAGCTCTATGACGATTACAATACCTCCCTGAAGCTAGCTCGGGATTGTGTCATGGATTCCCCTGTCATCGCCTATCAGCAAAAAGCGGATTTCCTTTCCCGGTTCCTTCAGTATTCCTATGAACCAGACCCCCTGGAAAACAACAGCCAGATCCTGGCTCCCATTGGATTTATCGCCTCTTTGGCTTTATGCGGCGCTACCTTAATGATCTCTCACAGCGCTTCCCAGGCGATCTCCGCCTTTGCGGCCGCATCCTGTATCTGTGTTCCCTTTACTGGCCTGCTTGGCGGGAACCTTCTGTTGAAAAAACTCTCTGCCCTAGCTAAAAAATGCGGGGCAATGGCAGTGGGATATCCGGCAGTGGAGAAATTCAGTTCCGTCAACGCGGTGATGCTGGATGCACAAGATCTGTACCCCAAAGGCACAGTGGTGCTGGGAGGCATTAAGACCTTTGGAAACCAGCGGATCGATGAAGCCATTTTAGAGGCCACTTCTTTAATGTGTGCCGCTGGCGGACCGTTGGTAAGTATATTTGATCAGATCATCCAGAGTCGCCGGGAGATCCTCCCCAAGGCAGACAAACCCGTTTATGAAGATGAGCGGGGACTGACCGGCTGGGTATCCGGCCATCGGGTGCTTATCGGCAATCGTGACCTGCTGGCCGCCCACCATATTGACCCACCCTCTCGGGAATTTGAAAACAAATACACCGCTGGAGGCAAAAAGGCCGCCTATCTGGCAGTGGGAGGCCAACTGGTGGCCATGTTCCTTCTCACCTACCGTTCCGACTCTCGCCGTGCCCGGGAGCTGCAACGACTGGAAACCAATGGTGTGAGTTTGATCGTGCACACCTGCGACCCCAATATTACCAGCAGCTTTTTGGCCAACGCCTTTGGACTGGATCCCCACTCCATCCGGGTACTCCCTGATTCTTTGGGGCAGGAATATGTTCGGGTCACACAAGAAGAATGCCCCCGCACCCCAGCTTTGTTGGCTACCCGGGGAAGAGCTGTTTCTATGCTCCGCATTATCTCTGCTTGCATCCGTACCCGCAGCAACCTAACATTGGCTGCTGTTTTGCAGTCTGTATCGGTAATCTTAGGATTTGTGCTGGTGGCTTTTATGGCCTGCTATTCCGGGCTGCAACAGCTTACCACCCTTTCTTTGATTCTCTATGAAGTATTTTGGAGCTTTGTGATTCTCTTCTTCCCCAGACTGCACAAACCATAACCGGGCTTTGCCTTTGGAGGGATTTCTTTGCTGTTTCAACGATACGCTGGCTCCCATATGCTGCGCCGGATTCTCGGGATGCTGGTTTCGGTATTCTTTATGGGCGCCACCCTTTCCATACTAATTCGGGTGCAACTTGGCACCGACCCCTGTTCCTGTATGAATCTGGGATTTTCCCGAATTACAGGTATCAGCTTTGGTACGTGCCAGCTCACCTTTAATCTCTTACTGGCCTTGGTAGTGCTTTTAACTAACCGGCACATGATTGGCCTAGGTACCTTAGGCAATATGGTACTGGTAGGCTATGTTTCCGATTTCTTTACCTGGATCTGGAATCAATGCTTGCCTCCGGTAGAATCATGGGGTTTGCCTATACGGGTAGGGGTAATGATTCCTGTCCTGTTCTTGTTTGTGGCTGCTGCTGCGGCCTATATGACCGCCAATCTGGGCATGGCTCCCTATGACTGCATCCCGTTTTTGATCGTCAATCGCTGGCGGAAACTTCCATTTTTTGCGGTACGGGTCACTTGGGACGCTTTAGCAGTGCTGATCGGCTTTTTACTGGGCAGCACGGTAGGGGTAGTCACTGTCCTTATCGCCTTAGCTATCGGCCCCATTGTACCGTGGTTTGGACGGTTCTTTGCCCGCAGGATCTATAAGATTGATTCCATAGCTTAATATCTTCTTACACATAAAAAATCCCCCTGATGTAATGTAGTTACTACATTACATCAGGGGGATTTTACTTATCCGCTATTTTAGCAACACCTGTTTAGTATTTATCAGAGACATCGGATAAAGCAGGAGCAACGGGGGTCGCAGCAGTATATTCCGGATATTTCAAGCCTTGAGCCTGGTTATACTCATGAATCCCACGAAATTCTTCTGCATGATCAAAGTCCAGTTCAAAACTAGAAACCAACTGCTGTAAAAGGTTGGCCTGCCCAGAAAGCTGTTCGCTGGCAGCTGCGCCTTCTTCTGCGGTAGCCGAGTTATTCTGTATCACACTGGAGATCTGGTCTACGCCCAAAGAAGTTTCTTTAATGGCAGTTTCCTGTATCTGGGAATTAACAGCAACTTTTTTGGCCTGCTCCGACAATTTCGTAATCACTTCATCTGCACGTGCCAAAGAAGCCGCAGTTTCGTCCGCAATTGACTTTCCGTTCCCCACTGCCACCAGTGCCTTGGAAATCAATTCGGAAGTATTCTTGGAGGCTTCTGCCGTGTTGGCAGCCAACCTGCGCACTTCATCTGCCACAACTGCAAAGCCCTTGCCTGCTATACCTGCTCTTGCAGCTTCTACCGCTGCATTCAATGCCAAAATATTGGTCTGGAATGCAATATCCTCAATGCTCTTAATAATTTTCCCAATCTCAGCGGAAGTGGAGTTGATATTGTCCATGGCAGCGAGCATATCCTGCATTTTCTGTGTGCTGAGCGTTACCTCTTCTACAGTTTTGTTTACACTCTCTTCCACTTCATTGATAGCGCGCGTATTTTCGCCCACTTCTTTTGAGATCTCGGATAGAGTGGCTGCCAATTCTTCCACACCGGAAGCCTGTTCTACAGCGCCTTGGCTCAGGGCCTGTGATGCATTGGAAATGTGCTCTGCCCCGCTGGATACTTCGCTGGAAGCGGTATACACCTGGCACATGATATCATTAAGCATTTTAATCAAATGATAAATAGAATCGCGAAGCAGGTGATATTCCCCTTGATACTGACTGTCATCTGTACTCTTGGCATTAAATCGGCCTTCAGATACCGCATTTAATCCCATCTGCAGATCTTCCGTAATAAATACAATACGCTGCATGACAGAAGTAATTTTCTTTGCAAGATCTCCGAATTCGTCATTGGATTTATAATTGACAGTAGCTTTCGCAAAGTCCCCTCGTGCCAAAGCCTCGGAGCCATCCAACAATTTTTTGACAGGCACCAAAATATACCGGAGCATCAAGCCAGTAAACATGATGACCAAAACTAAAGATACTGCCAGAATCACAATAACGATGCAGATCGATATTGTACGAGTGCTTTTCACCATATTTTCCTGCGACATAGCAGTCTGATCGATCTTTTCGTTTAGAGCAACAATCATATCTGCCGCTTCTATAAAAGCCGGATCATAAGTATTGGTATAAATATCATATGCCTGTTTGGCGGCCTCTTCATTATTAAGCTCTTGAGAATATTCCAAGATTTTAGAATTGCACTCCGATACTCCCTCTAGTTTTTCACGAATAGCCTGAATGTCCTCGGCATATTCCGGATCTAACTCCTCGATCTTATCCAAAGAATCAAAAAGGGCATCCCGATCGGCATTCATGGCATCCACAACGTGCTGGTAACCTTCAGGATCATTCTCAACAATTGAGTTAAGCAAATACCGTTGTACCGAGATCATATTTCTTCTGGCCAATCCGATTTCCTCTACCACTGGTACTATTTTTTCTGCATACTCTGTACTCTTTTTCGACATCATATTAGAAACAGAAATAGAAGAAATTCCCAGTACCAGCAGCAGAAGAAAAATAGTGCCGTATGATATTAACAATTTCCATTTCAATTTTAAATTTTTCAAAATTGCTGATCTCCTTTTCATAATTATTGTATAATTATTATTTGGGGAATTACTTGATTTACAACAACTTCATCACCTCATTAGAGTAATATGTACAAAAATACCCTTTTCTGGTTCGGAGAAAAGGGTTAAATTATCTTGTTGTTAAATTTGGGTATGCCAAAAAGACAGACCTATTCTGTCTGTCTGTCTGTCTGTCTGTCTGTCTGTCTGTCTGTCTGTCTGTCTGTCTGTCTGTCTGTCTGTCTGTCTGTACAGATTATACAGGCAAATTGCTCCATTGTCAATCTCCTTTTCGCAAAATTCACAAATTGTTTATTGGTTTTCCGCCTAGAACTCTGATATCCTCATAAACAGATATAACAGAACACTATTTACCGATTATATATTCAACCTTATTTTAAGAAAAATTAAGAGGAAAGTTAAAAAAATTTTTACAATATAAGAATTCAATTAATCTCCCTAAAATCCAAGGTTTGGTTTTGTGCATTTTTTACTCTTTAATTCTCAGTTAGAAAAATTGCCTATAGTAAATGCTCATCAATCAGCAAATGAGCAAAACGCCTAGTAAATACAATTTAAATTTATATATATTATTTAAAATGCAAATTACCAGTTGTAATATCTGTAAAAGTGCGATATAATTATCAAGAAATTCGCAATCTGAATTGTTACATTTTAACGGACAATCTGTATTTCTTTAATCCTAATAAACTGGAAGAAGATTGCCGTTATTATCCGCGGGTTTCCGGACGGGAAAAAGTTCCCGCCGCGCCGCAGTTTATGCGGCGAATATGGAAGGAGTGTTCTGGCACATGAAAGTCTATGAAGCAAAAAATATTATCAACCTGGCTTTGGCCGGCCACAGCGGCGCGGGCAAAACCTCTCTGGCAGAAGCTATGCTGTATCTGGCCGGGGCTTCCGACAGACGGGGAAAGATAGGGGATGGCAACACGGTGTGCGATTACGATCCCGAAGAAGTTCGCCGTAAGTCCTCCGTATCCGCTGCTGTGGCGCCTTTTGAATGGAAAAACCACAAGATCAATCTTTTGGATGCCCCCGGCCTGTTTGATTTTGAGAGCGGCCTTTGTGAGGCTGTTCGCGCTGCCGATACCGTGTTGATTGCCGTTTCCGGCAAATCCGGTGTTGCCGTGGGCACCGAAAAGGCTTTTGCCGCCGCCCAGAAGCGCGGCTTGGCAAAAATGATTTTTGTCAATGGCCTGTGCGATGAAAGCGCCCGTTTCTATCGGGTGTTTGAAGACCTGAAATCCAGCTTTGGCCCCTCTGTCTGCCCAGTGGTGGTGCCCTATATCGTAGATGGTCAGGCCAATATCTATGTGAATATTCTGGAATACAAAGCCTATGACTATTCCGACGGCAAGCCGGTGGTAGTCCCTATGCCCGATATGGGCGATCGTCTGGAAGGCTTGCGCACCGCTATTTATGAGGCCGTAGCCGAAACCAGCGACGAAATGTTTGAGAAATACTTTTCCGGCGAACCCTTCACCCCGGAAGAGGTCATTGTGGGCATCAGCAAGGGCGTGAAGAACGGTACCATTACCCCTGTGTTCTGCGGCGACGCTATGCTCATGCGGGGCATGGAACAGTTTATGGATGGCCTCACCTGGCTGGCACCCAAGGCCGACGAAAAGGCCGCCGAACTGGCGGTGGATGTAGACGGCAACCCGGTGGAGCTTTCCGTCAATGAGGACGCCGCCACTGCTGCTATTGTATTCAAGACGGTAGCTGACCCCTTTATCGGCCGTCTTTCCTACATAAAAGTTATCTCCGGCAAGGTTTCCACCGAAACGCCTCTGCTGAATATGCGTACCGGAGAAACCGAGCGTATCGGTAAAGTCGTTATGATGTGCGGCAAAAAGCAGGAGGACGTGAAGTACATTCCCGCCGGCGATATCGGTGCCATCCCCAAGCTCAACGGCACTCTCACCGGCGATACCCTGTGTTCTCCCGCCCGCAAGGTTATGCTGGAAGGCATCGAATATCCCAACGCCACCCTCTCCATGGCTATCCTGCCCAAGAAGAAAGGCGAAGAGGATAAGGTGGCCCAGGGCATCTTCCGTTTGATGGAAGAAGATCCGGCTATCCGTTTCGTCAACAACACCGAAACCCATCAGATGGTGGTGTCCGGTTTGGGCGAGCAGCATCTGGATGTTCTGGTCTCCCGTTTGAAGAGCAAATTCGGCGTAGAAGTCACGCTGGAAAAGCCCCGTGTGGCTTACCGCGAGACCATCCGCAAAAAGGTACAGGTACAGGGACGCCACAAAAAGCAGACCGGTGGTCACGGCCAGTTCGGCGACGTGTGGATCGAGTTTGAGCCCTGCGACTGCGAAGGATTGGAATTCGGCGAGCGTGTGGTAGGCGGCGCTGTTCCCAAGGGCTTCTTCCCGGCGGTGGAAAAAGGCCTGCGGGAATGCATCAACAAGGGTCCTCTGGCCGGGTATCCGGTGGTGGGTCTCAAGGCTACCCTGTATGACGGCTCCTACCATCCGGTGGATTCCTACGAAATGTCCTTTAAGATGGCGGCTACTCTGGCTTATAAGGCCGGTATGCCCCAGGCCAATCCGGTACTGCTGGAACCCATCGGCACCCTGATGGCAACCGTGCCCGACGCCAACATGGGAGATATTATGGGCGAGGTCAACAAGCGCCGCGGCCGTGTGCTGGGCATGGAGCCCGCCGGCGACGGGATGCAGACGGTTCAGGCCGATGTTCCCATGGCGGAGATGCACGATTTCTCCACCTATGTCCGCCAGGTGACCCAGGGCAGAGGAAGCTATACCTTTGAGTTTGCCCGGTATGAGGAAGCCCCTGCACAGGTGTCTGCTAAGGTCATCGAAGAGGCAAAGGCAATGGGTCAAGTAGAGTAACACTCCCTCCATATATACAAAGCCCCGGAAGGCGAGCAAACCTTCCGGGGCTTTGTTATGGGTTGGGAGCGCTCCATAATTCCGATTCCAGCACCACATAGGCTGGATATTGCCGTGCCAGCAGACGAAACCCTTGCTCCGCACTTTCCAGCAGTGTGGAAAGGCGCTCCAACCCGGAGAGGGTAGGAGCCGCCTGTATTTCCAGCCATCCCGGCTCCTGCCGGATGGAAAGAAGCCGAAGAGTTCCTCGTGCTTCTTCCTTTTGCAGGCAGGCAGACAGCGTCAGAGCCAAAGCAGAAGCCCCGGCGCACACAATGTCTTTTCCGGCAGGGGCAAACCCTGCATGGCCCTGGATGCACACCCAGAACCTTCCCTCCCGGTGAGAAAAAGATACCCGTATCAAGAAGCGGCCTCCTGTTCCTCTGCCGGGGAAGAAGGCGGTGTTTCCTGCTCTGGCTGGCTTGCCTTTTGAGAAGCGACCACCGCCCCAGCCAGTTGGGTAAGCTGCTGCTGCATCTGGGTAAGCTGTTGTTGCAGCTGTAAATTCTGAGAGACGGACTTTTTCACCATTTCCTTCCCCTCAAAATCCATCATCTCCAAAGCCGTCATCGCCTGTTCCCCCATATCCGGGCGGAAAAAGCCCATGGTATACAGTTCCTTGGCCAGCTCGTTCTGAGCGGCCCGGCTAAAGGGGGAGGATTTCTGGCTGGTGACCCGAATATCAAAAACAGGGAGCCGGTTGCCCAAATCCAGCCCATAGGCCTCCCCCTGGGATTGGGGCAGCAGCGCCCGGTTATCCAAATACCGGAAAGCCACCCCGTCCTCCCCGGAAATACGGAAGCATCGGGGCTCGGTGTAAAACTGGCGAATCAACTCGATGCACAGGTAGTTCACCTGGGCAAAGGCCCGGTACCCGCCTTTTATCATGTCTCGGGAAAGCTTGTTGCCTGCCTCCTGCAAGGCCGCAATCGCGCTGGCCGCGGTTACGCCGCCGCTGGTGCTTCCCTGGGAAAAATCCCGGTTGCCGCTGGTTTCCTTCAGCTCTTCGATTTTCTGGCTCAGGAGACTGGGCACCAGGCTGTCCATGGAGTCGATCTTCACCTCCCGGATGCTGTCCTCCCCCAGCCCGGAGCCTGCCACATGGATAAAATCCCGGCTCCAATCGGCAAATTCCTTTTCGTTCACCGAGCCGTTATCCCGGATAAAGTACCGCTTTCGGGAAGCCATGAGCGCATGACGCATGAGGGCCTGGTTCAGCCGGTCAATATACATCTGGCAGTCCTTCATCACGTCCACATAGCCAAACCCAGCAGGGGTGCCCTCATCAGGGAACAGCACGTCCGCCACAAAGGGATATTTGCCGTGGGCATACCAGCCGGTCTGCCGGAGTACGGGGTCGTTTTCACTGGCAAACAGCACGGTTTCATTGACGAACTTACAGTAATGGAGCAGGCCGTTTCTCTTATAGTACCAGTCCACCACCGCGGATTTTTCACTGGTATCCACGCTGTCGTCATACAGATATCGCCCCATGTCCACGGTGGCGGTGTGCAGGGTGCCCCGGAGCTGAGGGTACTGCTCTTCCAAAACCTCATTGTCCATGAGCTCCACGGTAAACAGGTTGCGGCTGTCCTGGATATCCCCGATTCCCGGCTCCCAAAAGATATTCAGCATATCTACATGACGGATGTCGATGTCCCCCAGCCCGTTTCCCAGCTGAGGGTTCCAAAATACGCCGTAGATTCCGGTGCCGCTTTTCAGCTTTTTCCACCACACCTGGGAATAGGTATCCTCAAACCGGCTGCGCTCCAAAATGGCGGGCAGCACCGCACCCAGCACCCGGGCAGTGGCCTGGTCGCTTTCCTCCCGGGGCAGCACATTGGGCTCCGGGAAATTATCCATGGCGTCGGCGTGCTTGTTGGCAATGGAATTAAACAGCCAGCCCGAAGCCGGTTCTGGGTCTCCGGGGCGGGACTTTTTTCGGAACTGCTGCCAGTGGCGCATCTTAAACCACTGCTCGTTTTCGATGACCCGCTTTTCCAAATTGGCTTTTCCGGCCCGGTATTTCCTCAAAATCTCCCCAGCGGCGCGAATCTCCGGCGCACCGATGATCGGCGGCGGAGAAATATCAGGCCCCAGCTTCTGCCCATCATCCACAGGAAAAGCTTCCGGTTGTAAAGAAATCCGATCCATTTTATACCTTCCTTTCCGCCCTGTCCCATTGGTTTTGGGCATGATAGGGCTGGCTTTATTGTAAAGAAGGGAAAAATAGATTGCTCCCCGGTTTTGGGGCTAAAAATAAGAAAAAGGGCCCTTTTAAGGCCCTTTCAGACTGTCGATAAACCCACAAGGCTAAGAAAATTGCACAAATTAGCTCGCGTGGACACAATTAAAAATTGGTACAGGCCTTCTCGCGACGTAAAAATTTTCGTCCACCTTTTATAAAAGGTGGCAGGAAATCCAAAAGGGCAGCGCCCTTTTGGCCGCTCTCCGCAGAGAGCGGAACCCTTTATGTTCTCAAAACGCAGGAAGGGGTGAGAAAACAGCCCAGTGGGCTGTTTTCGAGGGGAAACCCACGTCTGGGGTTTCCCTCGAAATTTTCTGCCTAGCCAAGTTCTTTACTTTTCCGATACAAAATCTTTGCTTCCCACGGGCGCATGGGCTGCCCGCTTTCCTGCTTGGGATAGTTTGAAAGGAGCGTTTGGGCATCCTGCCAGCCTTCCGGCAGAGAAAACTCTGTTTCTTCCCCAAAGAAGTTGCATACTACCAGCACTTCTTCCCCTTGCCAGCTTCTGCGATACACAAACAGCCGGGGATGCTCTTCTTCCAACAGGGTGAAATCCCCGTGGACGAACACCGGGTACTCCTTGCGCAAAGCAATAAGCTTTTGATAATAACGGAACACGGAATCCGGGTCCGCCAAAGCGCTTTCCGCGTTGATCTCCTGATAATTGGGGTTCACCGGCAGCCAGGGCGTCCCCTCACTGAATCCGGCATTTTTCCCGCTGTTCCACTGCATGGGAGTGCGGGCATTGTCACGGCCCCGGGCATAAATGGACTCCATAATATCCTCGGGAGCATAGCCCTTTTCCAGCCGCTCCCGGTACATATTCAAAATCTCCACATCCCGGTATTCCTCAATGGGCAACCGGATATTGGTCATGCCCAATTCTTCTCCCTGGTAAACATAGGGGGTTCCCTGCATCCCGTGGAGCATGGTGCCCAAAAGCTTGGCGGACTGCACCCGGTATTTTCCCGGGTCGCCCCAACGGGAAACAGTGCGGGGCAGGTCGTGGTTATTGAGGAACAGGCTGTTCCAGCCGCAGCTGTGGAGGGCAGTCTGCCACTTGGCAAAACTCTTCTTCATCTTTACAAAGGGCAGGGGAATGGTATCCCATTTCTCCTCTTTCTGGTCCAGCACCATCTGCTCAAACTGGAACACCATGGAAAGTTCGCTGCCGTCCGGCGCGCTGTAGAGCTTGGCCCGCTCCGTGTCTGCGCCCCAGGCTTCGCCCACGGTAATCAAACATCCCTTTTGGAAGGTCTCGCGACTCAGTTCCCGCAAAAATTCATGGAGCCGTGGGCCGTTGTTGGTGATAAAGTTATCGGGCTCCTTGGCAATCTGGTCGATAACATCCAGACGGAAGCCCTCTACCCCCTGCTCCATCCACCACAGAATCATATCATAAAGCTCCCGGCGCAAGGCAGGGTTCTCCCAGTTGAGGTCCGGCTGCTGGGGGGCAAACTGGTGGAAATAATACTGCCCCACCTCCGGCACCCACTCCCAAGCTGGGCCGCCGAACACCGATCTCATTTCGTTGGGGAAATTTCCGGGCACGCCGTCCCGCCACACATAATAATCATGGTAGGGATTATCCTTCCCTTTTTTGGCCTCCAGAAACCAGCGGTGCTGGTCGGAGCTATGATTCAGCACCAAATCCAGCATGATGCCGATGCCCCGTTTTTTTCCTTCTCGAATTAGGGTGCGCATATCCTCCAGAGTACCGAACATGGGGTCAATGGCTCGGTAATCGGAAATATCATAGCCATTATCCACCTGGGGCGAAGCGAACACCGGGGAAAGCCAAATCACGTCAATCCCCAGTTCCTGCAAATAGTCCAGCCGGTGGATGATGCCCGGCAGGTCACCTATGCCATCCCCGTTGGTATCCTGAAAGCTTTTGGGATAGATCTGGTAGGCGACGGCGGATTTCCACCAATCTTTTTGGGTTTTATCCAGCATAAAAATTCTCCTTTCAACCAAACTTGATAAAACAGGTAGTTTGTCCCTCCAGCGCCGCGAGAGCAACAAAACTGTTCCACCAAAAAGCCTTTAGTCTTTAATCGAAATTCATTAAACAGGCAGTTTGTCCCTCAGGCCGGGACGGGCCCCTACTTTCTTCCCAGAAGAAAGTAGGCAAAGACTGGCAGGGGTGCCCCCTTGACCCCCGGCTTACTCCGTGCCCGCCAGAGTGAACGCTGCGCGTTCAATGGCGTGCAGGTTCACAGGTGCGGCGGGATAGAAGTTTCAGCCAATTTCGACTTGCACAAAACTGAATGAACCGCTGTGCAAAATAAAATATAAGCAAAAAGGGGCACTCCTTTCGGCGCGCCCCCTCCATCATTTTTATTCTTCTTCCGCCCGATGCAGAATCAAGGGACGCAGGCGGCGCAGGCAAGCCTCTATCGAATCAAAACCGGTAAGCCGCCACTCCCAGTTGGGGGAGCCTACGGTACCGGGGGTGTTCATCCGGGCAGTATTGGAAAGCTCCATCACGTCCTGTGCCGGGAAGATCACATATTCCGACGGGGCCTGCAAGGCCAGCTGTATCAGCCGCTCCACTGCATTTCCCTGGGTGCAGCCCTGCTGCTTGAGCCAACGGCGCAGTTTGCGCTTGGCAGAAACACTCAGAGCATCATACCAGCCCCGCAGGGTATCGTTATCATGGGTACCGGTATACAAAATCTGGTTCTCTTTGGAAGGTTCACGATCAAAGGCGCGCTTACTGCCGGTATCCAGGGTGAATTCCAGCACCTTCATGCCCTTCAGATGATAGTGATCCCGCAAAGTGAGCACCTCCGGGCGCAAATCGCCCAAATCTTCCGCCACCAGCTGCAAGCCGAGGATTTTCTCATACAAGGTATCCAGCACCGCATAGCCGGGGGCTTCAATCCAATCCCCTTCAATGGCCGTGGGGCAAGAGGAGGGAATCTTCCAGAAGGTATCAAAAGCCCGGAAATGGTCAATGCGGATGATGTCGAACAGCTTTTGGCTGTAGCCGATACGCTCTACCCAGAAGGCAAAGCCGTCTTTTTCCAGCTTATCCCAGTCATAAATAGGGTTGCCCCAGCGCTGACCGGTGGCACTGAAATAATCCGGCGGCACGCCGGCGATGTAGGTGGGGTATCCCTCGCTGTCCAGCAGGAAGTTGTCCCGTCCAGCCCAAACGTCTACGGAGTCGATGCCTACATAAAAGGGCACATCCCCCATAATCTGAATATTCTTGCTGTGAGCGTAATCCCGCACGGCATTCCACTGCCGCAAAAACTCATACTGCAAAAAGGCTTGATACCGGGCTTCCGCTTCCAGTTCCGGGGAAAGCTCTCCCCGATTTTCAGGCCAGTCCCGCTGCTCCTTGGGCCATTCCAGCCAGCAGCGGCTGGAATTTGCCTTTTTCATGGCGCGGAACACGCAGTATTCCTGCACCCAGTCCTGCTTTGCAAAAGCTTCAAATTCAGCGTTGGGGGTAAAGGCTGCGTAGGCCTTTTTCAGCCACGCTTCTTTATTGGCGCGCACGGCTTCATATTCCACCCGGGGGCTTTCATTTTCCTCGGTGGGAAGGGCTTCTGTCAGCAAGCCCTCTTTTGCCAACATTTCCAAGCTGATGTACAGCTCATCTCCCGCCCGGGAGGAATAGGGCTGGTAGGGGGAATTGCCGTAGCCGGTGGGATTCAGGGGCAAAATCTGCCAGATAGTAATACCGTTTTCGGCCAGAATATCGATCCAATCTATTGCCGGCTGCCCCAGATCCCCTACCCCGTAGGGGGTGGGGAGAGAGGAGACCGCCAGCAGGACGCCTGTTTGTTTCATAGTGTCCTCCTTACAGATGCCAAATGTCATCGTTGTATTCCTGGATGGTGCGGTCGGAGGAGAAGAACCCGGCCTTAGCGATGTTTACCAGGGATTTTTTCGCCCAGGCTTTCCGGTCCTCATAATCCGCCAGCATTTTTTCCTTGACTGCAATATACTCCTTGAGGTCCAGCAAAGTCATGAACCAGTCCTTGCCCACAATCTCTTTGTACAGACGGCACAGAGAATACACGTCGCCGATACGGATCATCTTCTTGTCGATGATGAAATCCACCAAATCGGCGATCTCCGGGTCGGAGTCGTAAATAGCGGCGGAGGAATATCCCTTGGTGTCGTACAGCTTAATAACCTCGTCGGAGCTCTTACCAAAGGTGTAGATATTGTCCTTTCCCACCAATTCGCCGATCTCCACGTTGGCGCCGTCCTGAGTTCCCAGGGTAATGGCGCCGTTGAGCATAAACTTCATGTTGCCGGTGCCGGAAGCTTCCTTAGAAGCCAGGCTGATCTGCTCCGAAATATCGCAGGCGGGAATCACCTTGGCGGCCTTGGTCACGTTGTAGTTCTCAATCATCACCACCTTGAGCCAATCCCGCACGTCGGGGTCGTTGTCGATAATCTGGCTCAGGCACATGATAAAGTGGATAATATCTTTGGCGATGGTATAGGCGGGAGCCGCTTTTGCGCCAAAAATCATGGTAATGGGGCGGGGCGGCAGATGTCCGGCCTTGATCTGCTGATACTTATACACCGCATACAGGGCGTTCATCTGCTGGCGCTTGTACTCATGGAGGCGCTTGACCTGAATATCAAATACGGAATCGGTGTTGATCTCAATGCCCTGGGTATCCTTCAGGTACTTTGCCAACTCCTCCTTGTTCTCCTTCTTGATGTCCAGCAGCTTTTGGAGCACGGCTTCATCCTCGGCAAAGGGCAGCAGCTTTTCCAGTTCCATAGCATCGGTCTTAAAACCAGGGCCAATGAGGCTTTCCACATAGGATGCCAAAGAGGGGTTGCAGTGGAGGAGCCAGCGGCGGAAGGTGATGCCGTTGGTTTTGTTGTTGAACTTTTCGGGATACAGGTCATAGAAGGGACGCAGCTCGGATTCCTTCAAAATCTCGGTGTGCAGGGCAGCCACGCCGTTGACGCTGTAGCCAAAGTGGATGTCGATATGGGCCATATGCACCCGGTCGTTCTCGTCGATAATGGCCACCTTGGGATCATCGGAAATCTTCTTGGCCCGCTCATCCAATTCCTTGATGATGGGCATGATCTGGGGCGCAACCTTCTCCAAATAGGCGGCAGGCCACTTCTCCAGAGCCTCTGCCAAGATGGTATGGTTGGTATAGGCGCAGGTCTGGCTCACTTCCTTAATAGCCTCGTCCATAGTAAGGCCTTCCTTAACCAGCAGGCGAATGAGCTCAGGGATAATCATAGTGGGATGGGTATCGTTGATCTGTACTGCCACATACTCATGCAGGTGGGCAAGGTCGCCGCCCCGCTCCTTGGTTTCCTTCAAAATCAGCTGGGCCGTACTGCTCACCAAGAAGTACTGCTGGTATACCCGCAGCAGCAATCCTGCTTCATCGCTATCATCGGGATATAAGAACAGTGTCAGGTTCTCGGGAATATCGGTCTTATCAAAGGAGATGCCATCCTTGATAATGGATTCATCCACGCTGGGGGAATCAAACAGGTGCAGGGTATTGCGGTGACCGCGATAACCAGGCACGCAGATGTCGTACATCACGGAATCCATACTAAAATCGGCAAACTCCACGGTAAAGTGAACGCCGGTATCGGTGAGCCAGCTGTCGGGGGTGATCCAGGGATTTTTCTCCTCACACTGATGGTTGTTTTCCAGCTTCTGGTAGAACAAGCCGTCATGATAATTGAGGCCCGCGCCGTCGCCGCACAGGTTCAGGCTGGCAATGGAATCCAAAAAGCAGGCGGCCAAACGTCCCAAACCGCCGTTACCCAGGGAAGGCTCGTTTTCGGCTTCCTCAATCTCCGTCAGTTCATGACCATAGCGGTGGAGCAGTTCACGGGCTTCGTCGAACAGCCCTAGGTTGATGAGGTTGTTGGAGAGCAGCTTACCGATGAGGAATTCTGCGGAAACGTAATACAGCTTGCGCTTTCCTTCGTTCATGGGCATATCCGCCATTTTATCCTTGGTAAAGTACAGCAGGGCGATATAGATTTCCCGGCTATCCGCCGTCTCCAGTGTTTTATTGAATTTCTCTTTGAGAATTTTCTGCAATGCCTGTTCCATCATCGGTGTCTCCTCTCAAATATAAATATCATTTCGTTCCAGCTGTTCCGCCGCCCGCAGCATCTCGCCCACGCTCCAGGCTTGGGCAAAGCAGCCTCGGGAAACCGTAGGGATTTCACCGTCATAGATCTCCGGCAGCTGTCCTGCACAGCCTTCCCGCAGCGCGGGAAGCAGAGCTTCCATCTGGCTTTTTACTTGGCGGGCTGCTTCGGCAGAATAACCGTGTACTTTTAAATAGGCCAGATAATAGGCTCCCAGCGGGAAGGGCCACACTGTTCCCTGATGGTATGCCAAGTCTCGTTCCTGCTGAGGCCCACCATAGGTGGGATGAAAATCCGGGTCACTGGGGTCCAGCGTACGCAGGCCCAGTGGGGTATAGAGAGATTTTCCCACTGCCTCTACCACCTGTTTTTCCTGTTCAGGTTCCAGCATGGTAAAGGGCATGGATACTGCCCAAATTTGGTTGCAGCGGAGCTGCTCCTCATCGGCCCCGCCGGAAAGCACGTCACGCAGGCAGTGCTTTTCCTCCCACCAGAATTTCTCTCGGAAGGAATTGCGGATCTTATGGGAAAGCTCCCGATACGGAGTCCCGTCCCTACCCACTACAGAAGCCAGCGCATCCATCACACAGGCGGCGTTGTACCAGTAGGCGTTGATTTCCACCGGTTTTCCATGGCGAGGGGTAGGAAGGTGGCCATCAATACACACATCCATCCAGGTAAGCTGCTCCAGTCCGGCTCCGGCGGAAATCAGTCCATCTTCCTCCATACGGATGTGGTACTGTGTACCTTTTCGATAGTTCTCCATGATCTTTTCCATGGTGGGATATGCCTGCCGGACAAAATCGCTGTCCCCGGTATACCAGTGGTACAGATACACACAGTTGATAAAGAGCAGTGCCGCGTCCACTGTATTATACAGAGGTTCGCTCTTCCCTTCTGGGAAAAGGTTGGGCATCAGACCGTCCCGCTCGTTTTCCATAAAGGTTTGCAGGATGCTTTTGGCTTCCTCGAATCGACCGGTAGAAAGAGTACAGCCGGGCAGGGCAATCATGGTATCCCGTCCCCAGTCGGCAAAAAAGGGATATCCGGCCAGAATGGTACTGCCGCCGGTGGAATCCCGGCGGGCAATAAAAGCATCCGCACTTTCTGCCAACTGACAGGCTAACTGACCCTTCAGACCACACCGGGTAACCAGTGCTCTCCGGCGCTGCTGTGCCTGATACAGGATTTTTTCACAGCACAAGGGGGACTCTTCTAGAGAAAACACCAATTCCAGCAGGCCGGTGTGCCCGGCGGGAACCTCTTTCTCCACTGAAAGTACTGCAGCCGCTTCTCCGGTTGAGCGCCGTCCATCACAGATGTCATAGGAATAAAAGAGGGTTTCTTTTTTCAGAGGTTCCTCGGTCAGCAGACCATTGGTCACTAAACGAAGCCGAATCCCTGCTGCTTCCACGGTATCCCCCTGCACTAGAAATTTTATCTCCGGCGCAAGATCTTCCCCTTTGGGGGCAAACTGCATCCAAGGACGCACCCGCAGGGTACAAGGCTGGGAGGTGTGGTTACAGATCCGGTACTGCACGGCTACCGTATTTTCCCCGTGGACCATAGCCATCTGCTTTTCCACCTGTATCCCCTGCCAGTCAAAGCCCCATCGGGGAAGGCCATCTACTTCCATAAAGGAAAGATGTTTCCAGCCATTCTCCGGTGCTTCTTCCGCAAATTGCTGGGTGGAAAGGAATGTACTTTCTTCCCCGGCACAAAGGCTTTCCTGTAGCCGGTGCACCACATTCACCCGATAGTTAGGCGCTTTGGTACAAGCCATCAGAACTGCATGGTCGTTTCGAGAGGCTTCCCCGGCAATAGTCATGGAGGAAAATCCGCCCAGACCGTTTGCCAGCAGCCAGCCGCTTTCCCGGCTCCGTTCTATACTGGAAAACTCCTGTTTGCCATAAAGAAATTTCATAGAGACCCCCGTTTACTTGTTTATTTTCTGCCCAGGATCACTGCCGAGACCGGCCCGGCCTTTAGCTGTGATACCGGGTGTTCCTCCTGCCACAAAAAGCTGTTTTCACCATCTGCCAGCAAGAACCAACCATCTTCCAGCAAAACTTCCTGTGGGGTGTGAGTGGCATTATACACCAGCATAACCTGTCGGTAGCTTCCGCCTGTATTGTCCAGCAGAACCTGCACACAACCGGGGCGCAAAATCTCCTGTTGGAGAACCCGCTCCCAGGCGGTCCCCGATTTATCACATAGAGCAGGCAGTATTTTTCGCAAGGCAAAAAGTCCCCGATAATACTCTGCCAATCCCCGATTCTGCCACGCCCGCTCCCAATCCAAACGGTTCAGGGTAATAGGAGCGCAATAGGTGTTGGCTTCCCCCTCCTTGGTGCGCCCGAACTCCTCCCCAGAAAGGAGGAACAGCCGCCCCTGACAGGTAAAACAGATAGCCGCCGCCAACCGATTGGCCCGAAGCACTTTTGGGGAAAACCTGTCATATTGCTTCTGCGGGTCTACCGTAAACACCAGCTTGTCCCATACTGTCATATCGTCATGGCAAGAAAGATAGTTAATAACCTGAGAGGGAGCGGCGGCCGAAAATCGGCGATGTTTTCCACACCAACCGGAAACGCTGTGGAAAATTTCATTTTCCTTGCGTCTTCCGCCGTTGACAAATCCTCGGGATGCGGCATTCATCACAGAGCCTTTGATCCCATCCCGCACACCGTCGCAAAACGCACCGATCTCCGGGTCCATGCCGGCAAGGTGCTTTTTATCCGCCGGCTGGAACCCCCGGGCCATGGAAGTCTCCCACGCGGTCCAGGGCTCGCCGTATACCAGTTTTTCCCCCCGGCCCCACCGGGTGTCCAGCTCTTTCCGAATGGTCTCCATAAGCTGGGTATCCAATAGGCCCATCAGGTCAAACCGAAATCCGTCGATGTGGTATTCCTCTGTCCAATACAGCACTGAGTCCAAAATATATTTAGCACACATGGAGCGCTCCGAGGCAATATCGTTGCCGCAGCCGGAACCGTCAGAAATCCTGCCGTCTGGGTATTGGCGGTAGTAATAACCGGGCACCGTACGCTCCAGCCAGGAATCCCGGTGGTAGGTATGGTTGTATACCACATCCATCACCACCCGGAAGCCGTTTTGATGCAGTGACTGCACCATCTCCTTAAACTCCCGGATACGCACCTCTCCCCGAGTGGGGTCGGTGGAATAAGAGCCTTCGGGAATATTGTAATTTAAAGGGTCATACCCCCAGTTAAAGCTGCCCTCCGGGTTCTCCTCATCCACAGAGGCATAGTCGAACACCGGCATCAGCTGCACATGGGTAATGCCCAGCTGTTTCATCCATCCAATTCCCGTGGGATGCACTCCGTCGTTGTGCAGCGTGGTGTCTGTACAAGAAAAGGCTTTATATTTACCTCTGGCCTTTTTGGGAAAGCCGCCGCTTTCCGCCCAAGAAAATTCCCGCACATGCACCTCATAGATAATGTCTTCCGACTGTTTTGCCGGAGGCTTGTCCATCTCCCAACCTTTGGGATTGGTACGGAAAAGATCGATGACCATGCTCCTGCTGCCGTTGAGACCGCAGGCCCGGGCATAGGGATCTGCCGTTTCCCGGGAGACCCCCTGGGCGGTGACTACATAATCATAGTATACACCATCCAGATTCTGTGGAGAAGACCAAACCCACACCCCTTTTCCCTCTCGGGAAAGGGCAGTTTGGAAATAAGGGCTCACACCATGGCCTTTTTGATATAGACGAAGTTCCACAGATACGGCTGTGGGGGCCCACAGCCGGAAGGTGGTCCCTTCCGGGCTGCATACAGCCCCCAAAGCGCCGTCATAATGATATTGTTTTGCAAACCGTTTGCTGTTGAATCGCTGCCGTAAATTCTCCATCCTAATTATCCCTTAACTGCACCAGCCATGCCGTCTACATAATACTTTTGCAGCTTGAGGAACAGCAGGGCAATGGGAATGGAAATAATCACCGCGCCTGCGGCAAAACAGGTGTACCAGCTGTCGATGTATTCCTTTTCCAGCATCTTCCACAGGCCAATAGCCACGGTGTACTGGTCGGAGTTGGCGCGGCAGATCACCTTTGCGAAAATAAAGTCAACCCAGGGGCCGATAAATGCGGTCAGCACAGTGTAAATTACAATAGGCTTACTGAGCGGAAGAGTAATCTTGCGGAAGATCTGGCCCCGAGTGCAGCCGTCAATAAGGGCTGCTTCATCAACGGCATAGGGAGTGGTGTCAAAAAAGCCTTTGGCAATCTGGAAGCCCAGTGCCGCACTGCCGGAATAGCAGAGGATCAGGGCCAGACGGATCATAGAGCCCTCACTCAGCCCCACTGCTTTCAAAATAAAGTACACTGCGATCATGGACATAAATCCCGGGAACAGCCCCAGAACCATGGCCATGTTCATATACGGTTTACGCATGCGGAACCGTACACGAGACAAGCAGTAGGAAGCCGACAGTACATAGAAGCTGGACAAAATACAGGAACAAATGGCGATAATCAAGGTGTTCATAAACATCTGCGGGAAGTTGAGCACCGTGGTATCGGTAAACAGCTTGATATAGTTGTCAAAGGTAAAGGACTGGGGGAAGAAGGTGGACACATAGGAGCCCTTTTCCGCCCGGAAGCTGGTCATAACCACCCACAGCACCGGGAACACCCAAATGATGGCCAGAATCGCCAACACCGTATGGACGATAATATTATTGCGGATTTTTGCCGCCTTTGCACTTTTTGTCTTTGCCATGATTTAAAATCCCCCTTCCTCTTTATAGGACTTGCTGTGACGATAGGTAATCAGAGCACCAATGGACAGGATAATAAAGGTAAGGATGCCCACCACTGCGCCTACATTGTAATATTGCTTATCAACCGTCAGCTTATATAGCCAAGTGACCAGCAGATCGGTGTCGCCTGCGGTAGAGGAGAGGTTAGTCACCGGGTCACCGCCGGAAAGCAGGTAAATCACGTTAAAGTTGTTGACGTTGCCGGTAAAGGCTGCAATCAGATAAGGAGTAGTGACATAGAACATATAGGGCAGGGTGATATGGATAAAGGTCTTGACCGGGCCTGCACCATCCACGGTGGCGGCTTCATACAGTTCGCCGGGGATATTCTTCAAAACACCGGTGAGCTGGAGCAGGGTATAGGGCACGCCTACCCAGATATTGATAACGATAACCGTCACTCTTGCCCAGGTGGGATCGGTAAAGAAGGGAAGGCTGGCATCGGGAGCGATAAGGCCCAGACTGCGCAGCAACACATTTACCGCACCCTCCGGCTGGAGCATGGTGCGCATAATCAGCAAAGAAACGAACTGGGGCACTGCGCTGGAAAGCACAAAGCAGAAACGCCAGAATCCCTTGGCATGGGTTTCTTTGCGGTTGATGACGATAGCCAGGATCATACCAAAGAAATAGTTGGTAAAGGTGGCGAATACTGCCCAAACTAAGGTCCACACCAATACCGACCAGAAGGTACTGCCCAGCACACTGTTGCTGTCAAACAGGGCGGCAAAGTTCTCCAGGCCCACCCAATCAAAGAGCACCAGATGATTCCCGATACGGCTATAGTTGGTAAAGGCCATGCAGATCATAAAGATCAGAGGAAGGATGGTCAATACCGTAATAAAGAACATGGGAGGCGTCATCAGGAGCCGGTGGATGTTCTCATCAAAAAGGGAACGAATATCATCGATAAAGGTATTGACATGGCGGCCTTCTTTGCTCAGGCACTCAGCCTGATAGGCGCTTTTCAGCGTACCCCGCCAAATCCAGAACATAATCAGGGTAATCATAATAGTGGCAATGCCATATAACAGCAGCAGCACCGACTGGTCGCCCTGAGTATACTGATACACCTGCAATTCTTCGTTCCAGTACTCTTCCTGTTCCACGCTTCCAAGAGAAACCAACATTTTCAGGTTATAAAATCCATATTGGACCATAAACCAGATGTACGCAACTTCCGTCAGAAGGAAAATCGCACCTTTAATATATTGCTTATGAAGAATATTGCCCAATCCCATTACCAGGGCCGACAAACGGGTCTCGGTCCCACCTTGCTGCAGGGCTCCGATACAGGTATAGGGAGAAACGCCTTCCGCATATTTCCGTTTCATAATACCACCTCGTTTTTTCTCATTCTTATATTCCGTCGCTGTTCATGGCATCTTCCATGGCCTGGGTTTGCTCCGCCGCATTTTCTTTAGTCACGTCGCCATTGCGGATTGCCTTGCCCATATTTTCCACCGGTGTCCAGCAGTTATTCATTTGTGAAACAAAGGGCTGGAGGATAGACGTAAAG
Organism: uncultured Clostridia bacterium; assembly: GCA_944380795.1. GTDB lineage: Bacteria > Bacillota > Clostridia > Oscillospirales > Acutalibacteraceae > Heritagella_A. The sequence goes on from CALWIS010000010.1 coordinate 28,985, forward strand.
TTAAAGGTATTATTCTGGGCCTGTACCAGAGGGTCAGCGGCGATCTCCGGGTCAGATAACAATTCGGTATTGCAAGGAATCACATTTCGAAGCTCATAATGGAGCTGCTGCGCCTCCGCGGAACCCAGATACATGGCCAATTCCACAGCCTGTACCATATACTTGGTATGGGTATTCACGCCAATGGCTTTGGAACCTGCATACGCATACATCTGCTTTTCTTCGCCGTTCAAAGTGTAGGTGGGAAGGGAAGTAACTCCCATATTATCCCCTAAGATCTCTTTAATAGCGTTTGCTTCCCAAGAGCCTGTAAACATGGCCTTTACACTGCCATCCCGCATTCCAGCCAAACCGGAACCATCCGCATCAATCTTAAAGTTAGGGTTGTCCACCAAGTCCAGCAGGTATTCCGTTACCTCGGTGCCTTTTTCTCCGGCAAAATCCGCTCCTAGCTCTTCTTGGGTGCCGTCACCAAACAGGGTGCAGCCGTTTCCAAAATAGAAAGCCGGCAGATACCAAGAGTTGGTGAGGGGGAAGGAAACCACGCCTTTTTCCAGCATAGTATCCAGACTTTTCACATCTTCTTCGCTGAACACGCTCTTATCATAGAACATGTACCAAGTATTGGTGGTAAAGGGAACACCGTAAATATCCCCATCCACTGTCAAAGAATCCAGCAATTCCTCGCTGTTGGTAGCCCGAAGCTCATCTGCATACTTTCCGCCAAACTTAGCCAAAGCATTGGCATCCCGCATGGTAGGCACACCATCGTTGGGGAACATAAACACATCTGCGCTGGCATCTGGGTCTTGGGCAACTGCCACACCTGCACTGGCTTCATCCGATACACCGTAGACAAAGGTAATATCCCATTCCGGATGCAGATCTGCAAATTTCTCACAGCAGGTTTGCAGCCATTGCCCGCTGTCTTTGGATTGGTCCTCAGAAGGAGACCACACCATTAGACGTACCTTTTCCACCTCGTCATTGGATGTGCCGGGAACGATCCCACATCCAGATAGCAGCAGCGCACCTGCGCACATGGCCGCGGCTAACTTTACTATACCCTTACGCATTGATTGATTACCTCCCTATCTTTGTTTCGTAAAGTTTCGCTAATTAGAATATACTCCTCAAATAATCGACAGTCAAGATTATTTTCTGTGTTTTTTGTAGTTTATTCAGTTTGCACAACGGCGAAACCTGCTATTTGTTGGAAATTATTAGGGAAATAGCTGTCGAAACTTTTCTAAACTTTATATTTCGTGCATATTGAAGAATTGATTTTTTATAAAAACCTGTCTATAATGATTGATATGAATTGTCGATTTGTTCGACTTTGGGAAAGGAGAACCTCATGATCAGGATTGAAGATATTGCAAAAAAACTGGATATTTCCAAAGGAACTGTATCCAAAGCTCTGAACGGCGCTCCTGATGTGAGCGAAACCTTGCGAAAAACCGTACTGGAAACAGCAGTAGAATTGGGTTATACCCGTTCCATGCACAAAAAAGGGGCCAAGCAGCTGTGTATTTTCGTAAAAAACATGACCTATACCAACCCCAGTGACTTTGGATATGATATCATTATTGGCTTTCGAAAAATGGCGGAGCCTGCCGGTTATATTGTGGCTGTAGAAGAATTGGAGGATCGCATACAAAACAACATCCCCTATGACGAATACATGCTCAAGCGAAATTATGTAGGCGCCCTGTTTTTGGGCCTCTCCCTTTCCGATCCTTGGCTGCACCAGTTCCGCACCAGCCAAACTCCTGCCGTGCTATTCGATAACTATGTAAAAGTCAATCCCAACACCACCTATGTAGGTATTGATAACAATGAAGGGATGAACTTGGCTATCTCCTACCTAAAAGACCAGGGACATCGAACCATTGGATATCTCAGCGGCGCCCTTGGGGCCTATGTAAATCAAGTGCGCTACAGCGCCTTCTTCCATTCTCTGCGAAAATACGGCCTGCCCGACGATCCTGGTCTGGGAGGCAACGCCTACCTGTTTTCCGATTGCCTGCAAAAGCATCTGCCCCGCCTGCTGGAAAAGGGCGTAACAGCCATTGTGTGCAGCCATGACCTACTGGCCCATACTGTTATGATCCACTGTCAGGAGTTGGGGCTGCGCGTTCCAGAAGATATCAGCATCATTGGCTTTGACGACCTGCCCTTCTGTGCCTATACGATGCCCCCTATGACGACTGTACAGCAAAACCGAACCGGCATTGGCAAAAGCGCGTTTTATGCGCTGGACAGCCTCATGGGGAATATCCCCATCAGCACACTGCTGCTCCATGCCAAGCTAATGGTACGCCAATCCTCTGGTCCTGCGCCAGAGCGTTTGCCCAAAGATAGCTTGGGCGGAAGTTTTTTACAGGCAGTCGAATAAGTAAATCTACACCCGTCGTTTTGAACTGCACCCCAGTTGTTAAGCAGTATGCTATACAAAAAAACAACTGGGGTGCTTTATTATGACAAAAATCTGCCGCAGGAAAATCCTGCGGCAGATTCTCTTAACTTAATATTTTCGAACGATCTCCTGCATCTGCTGCCAACATTTTTCCATATCCGAAACCAGCTTAAACTGGGTACGGCAGCGATCTAAATTCTGTCCCGGACGATGGACAGCAAAATAATGGTCTCCATCCAAATAGTCGGTAAGAAACCGCATTCCGCATTCCAGCGTCATCAGCCGGGCTCCCCAAGGCAAATATTCCTTTTCTTCCTGTGAGATCACCCCTTGGGCTCCCTCCAAAAATCCTCGAGTATAGACCTCAAACAGTGAAAGGTCAAAATTCACCTTACTTAAATCTTTCTCATCCTCAGCATTATGGTTGGCACCAAAGCGGATAGAATCTCCAAAATCGTTGCAGGCCAAACCGGGCATCACCGTATCGAGATCAATAATACACAAACCGGTGCCCGTTTCTTTATCAATCAGGATATTGTTCAGCTTGGTATCGTTGTGCGTCACACGCAGCGGCAATTTTCCCTCCCGCAACGCCTGTAGACACACACTGCAGTCCTCTTTGCGGGCTTTGGCAAACTCAATTTCTTGCTGTACTTCTGCGGCCCGCCCGCACACATCAGCTTCCACTGCTTTCATCAGGTTGGCATACCGGTTTTCCGTATCATGGAATTTCGCAATGGTCTCATACAGAGTCTCTGCCGGATAATCTCTAAGCATATACTGGAACCGCCCAAAAGCTTTTGCAGAAGCCTCAAATAGCTCCGGTGTCTCTGCACTTTGCAAACACTCTGTATCTTCAATAAAGGGATAGACACGCCAAGGTCCGCCTTCACTGTCGGTAAAGAATGTCTCCCCTTGGCAAGTGCGCTTTACGGTAATTGTTTCCCGTTCTGGGTCTCCTCCATTTTCCCGTATTTTTTCGCTGAGATAATCCGTTACGCCCGTAATATTCGCCATCAGCTGGTCTGGATTTTTAAAGGCAGTTGTGCTCATACGCTGTAAGATATACCGACGTACGTTTTTTCCTTCCTGCACTTCCACACAAAAGGTATCGTTGATGTGACCCTCTCCATAGCGGGAAACCTTATTGGGGCACTCAAACCCCCAGGCATTCAACGCTTGCTGCAGCATTGCCTTTTCCACATTCTTCACCTTTGATTCCTCCAAAATTTCGGGTAGCCCCGTTTTATTATTTTTTATAGAAGAAGGCCAACTTTTACAGAAGATCTCTGATAAAGCCTTTCTTTTTCTTTACATCCTGCGGTATTTTTTTACCTTCTTCAGCTTTTTCTTTTTCCGGTTATAGATCAACGCCAATACAATATAAACCACCAAAAGCAGTACGATCAGGCCCACAATCCCC
>CALWIS010000011.1 GCA_944380795.1 uncultured Clostridia bacterium
TAGGCTCCATGTTCATCATGGCGGCGCAAGCCATATCCAGCGCATAGGGGCTGGTGCTTCCCGCCAGCACCCCCATGGGGCGGGGTCTGCCACCGGTTGGGCCGTTGCCCTCCATGGCGATGATGCCGTCCACAAAACAGATGGAGGGCTTTACCAGTTGGCATAAATCCACCAGCATTTCGTTAAAGGCCGGTTTTTCCGGGAAACGGCAATGGAATTCCGGCTTCATCAGGCCGGGCACTGTGCCGAACAGGTTCTTCATAGCACCGCTGAGCATGGTCATGCAGTGGGACTTCATTTTGGCGATGTCCACTATCAAATCGGCCTCTAAAATGGGGGTAATAATGGGAAACAGCCGGGAACGCTTTCCTTCTGGAAACTGAACCTCCCGATGGGTGCAGTCATAGTTTAGCGGGATATTGAACTCCCGGGACATTTTATCATACCCACAGGCCGCATAAATGCCTTTTAGCGCGGAAGGGGTATACAGTCCTCCGGGGCTTTCGGCAATAAGCACCTCTGCTCCCAGTTCCCGCAGCTGCAGCGCTACCGCCGCCGTGACCAGCGGATGGGTGGCAATGCCGGAATCCGGCCCCGCCTTGACCACCAGATTAGGTTTGATGACGGCTTTACAGCCCGGTTTTACCAGTTTCTCAAGCTCCAACGCCTGAAATTGTTCTGCCACCGCCTGCCGCAGGGGCTCCCATTCATACCCTGCACAAGCGGAAAGATAGACCTTCTCCCCCATCACAGCTTCTCCATAAACCGCTCAATGCGCCGCAGTGCCTCAGTGATGTGTTTGATGGAATAGGAATAAGAGATACGGGCAAAGCCCTCACCGCACTCGCCAAAGGCGCTGCCGGGCACTACTGCTACGTGCTCGTCATACAGCAGCTTCTCGCAGAATTCCTCGGAACTCAATCCACTCTTTTTCAGGCTGGGGAACACGTAGAACGCTCCTTCCGGCTCAAAGCAGGTAAGTCCCAGCCGGTTCAGGCCGTCCACAATCAAACGGCGGCGCATATCATACTGGCTGCGCATATACTCAATATCCTCGTCGCCGTTGCGTAGGGCCTCCACCGCCGCATACTGGGCCGTGGTGGGGGCGCTCATAATGGCATACTGGTGCAGCTTAGTCATGGGGGCGATAATTTCTTTCGGCCCCACGGCAAATCCCAGACGCCAGCCGGTCATGGCGAACATCTTGGAAAAGCCGTTGACCACAATCGTACGCTCCTTCATGCCGGGCAGAGAGGAAAAACATACATGACGCTCTTTACCATAGGTCAACTCTCCGTAGATTTCATCGGAGAGCACCAGCAGGTCATGCTCCCGCACTACTTCCGAAATCGCTTCCAGATGCTCTCGACGCATGACAGCGCCAGTGGGGTTATTGGGGAAAGGCAGGATCAACAGCTTAGATTTTGGTGTGATTTTGCTGCGCAGTTCTTCGGCGGTAAGCCGGAACTGATTCTCGGCTTTTGTCTCAATAATCACCGGTACGCCTTTGGCCATCTGGGTCATGGGCACATAGCACACAAAACTGGGTTCGGGGATGAGCACCTCGTCTCCGGGATTGATGAGGGCGCGGATACACATATCCAGCGCCTCGGAGCCGCCCACGGTGACCAACACATCGGTTTTTGGGGCATATTCCACTCCATATTTCCGCTTCATCCAAGAACTGATCTCCTCCCGCAGCTCCATAAAGCCGCGATTTGGGGAATACCAGGTCTTTCCCTTTTCCAGGGTACGGATTCCCTCCTGCCGCACATGATACGGCGTGGAGAAATCCGGTTCGCCAATACTCAGGGAGATCACATTGTCCATTTCGCTGGCAATATCGAAAAACCGGCGGATACCGGAGGGCTTTACCTGTTGAACCTCCTGGTTCAGATACTTCTGGTACTCAATCACTCCAACTGTCCCTTCTTTCATCGGTTTCTTCGTCTACAAAGGACACGCCGCCATCCTTGTACCGGGTGAGGAAAAAGTGGGTAGCGGTAGCCAGCACGCCGTCTAACGGGGACAGCCGGCGGGCAACAAACATGGCGATATCCTGCATACTCTTGCCGCTTACCAGCACAGCCAGATCAAATCCGCCAGACATGAGGCTGACACTCTCCACCTCGCTGAACGCCATAATACGGCTGGCAATCTCGTCAAACCCACGGTCACGCTTGGGGCTGACCTTCAATTCGATTAGGGCGGTGGCATGGTTTTCATCCGCCTTTTCCCAGTTGATTAATGCCTGATAGCCCTTGATAACACCTCGAGCTTCATAATCGGCAATGGCCTTTTCCACTTCTTCCGGTGTAGTGTCCAGCATAACTGCCAGCTGGTCACTGGTAGCCCTTGCGTTTTCTTTTAACAATTGCAGCAATCTTTCCATGAATCAGACACCTCCATAATTTCATCAATCAAAGTCTTCCCCCTCCACAATGGGGATCAGCTTGGGAACACGTTTTTCATACAGGGCATAGTGGGTAAATCCCGCCTCACGAATCACCTGGATACCGGTGGAAATCCCTTCCCCTACATCCTTCCATTGGTGGGAATCGGAACCCAGGGTCACATATTTTCCTCCATACTCCCGGAACCGGCGCACCAAATTCAGAGTGGGAAGGGTCACGCCGATTTTTTGCCGCAGGCCGGAAGTATTCACTTCCAAGGCCTTGCCGCTTTCCGCCAGCTTTTTCAGGATACGGTCTACCTGGGCATCGTGGTTGGCACGTTTGACCTCGATTCCATTTTCACCTGTAATATACCGTAAAGGATATGTAAGATGAGCGAGGGAATCAAAGCCGCCCCATTCCACCATTTTTTCCATCTCGTCCAAATATAGAGAAAATAGCTTTTCTGTATCTTCCTTCTGGTAATCTAAAAAGTAAAAATCCTCATAACCAGTGATATTGTGAATAGAACCTAACACAAAATCAAAATCTCCGATACTGAGCACATCTTCAGCCGCTTTAAGATCCTGCAGCGGCTGCCCCAGCTCTACACCAGTGAGCACCCGTATCTTTCCATAAAAGGAAACTGCCGCCTGCCGGGTCTCCAAATAAGAGCGGCGGATGGATTCATCGTATCCATCTTTTCGATACAAATTACATTCACAGTGATCGGTGATCGTCATCGCATACAGCCCCGCACGCTCTCCTGCTTCACACATCATAGAAGTCGTATCAGAAGCGTCGGGAGAGCACCATGTATGGATATGACTGTCGCAAATACAGGGTAACGCCATGGTTTATAGTTCCTTTCTAAAAAATGGTATCAAAACTTGTTTTTTCGTACCAGCAGCCGGTGCAGGTGATAGGCTCCCCGGCTGCATATAGAAACCGGAAGGGTATCATAAGGCTTGGTATATAACCGCACCAAAGAAGCATCCTTGCGGCTTTCTGTAAACAGCTTCATGGGGATATCCGCATAAGGGGAAATGGAACGGTAATAGCGGTAATACTGCCCGCCCCATATCTTACAGTCAGTGAACCAGGGCTTGTTGGGGAAGGAACCCCCAATATAGTGGAGGATCACCACATTTTTCCGAGCCTGTTCATATTCCTCTACCGTAAAAGTGGGCTTTTCCGGCCGGTTGAGTCCAGCTGCCCAACGGTAGGCACGGTCACTGATACCGGCAGGAAAATCATAGCGCAGATCCAGACGCACCACATCCTCCGGAGGGAATTCCAAATTCAAGAGGGTCTGGTCCGGAAAACGGAAACGGGCCCCGTCCCGGTGCAGACGTTCTTGTAAAACAGCATCCATATGTCGGGCGCGGTATTCCTTGAGGTTCAGAAGCAAAAATCCTCCATTGAAATAAAATGGTGTCTGCCAGAAAGGATCATCCGGTGTAAGAGAAAGGAACGGCGGCACATCCAGCACCACACCTGCCAGCTTTCCCTCTAGGTCTGTTTCCCACAGCTTTCGCAAGGAGGAGAGCACCACCATATCGCAGTCGATCCACATCATCCGGTCGATCTCGGGAAAAATCTCCTCCGTAAACACATACAGGTAGGCGTTGCAGGTCCCTTTCCAGCCTTGGGGAGCATATTCCTCCTGGATTCGCCTTACATAATCCGTACAATCTATAATGTCGATTTCTCCACGAGGATAGGGCTCCGCCACTTTCTGTAACCGTTGGCGGCTCTCGTCGGAAATGTTCTCCGCCAGGATGTGGACGCACACATCCTCGTTTCGGTTATTTTCAAATACAGAAACAGCGGACACTGCCGCATGACAGCAATACCCGTCGTTAGCCACATAACACATATGGATCATCCGAGAAACCTCCTGTCTTCCGTCTCTAAAAACGGATAGATTTAATATATTTTATCACACACAGCCGATTCTGAAAAGGGCGGGAGATTCTTTTTTTGCAAATTTCTTCCATGCACCTTGCACCATTCCCTCCTTTGTGCCATCACGGCCCTCCTTCTCTTTTTCTGCCTAAACCGGCATAATTTGTCCCATATCTCGCGTAAATTATTGATTACTGCCTGTCGGCTCTTGACATTTTCGGCTTTGTCCCTCATAATTTAAAGACAATAAATTTGGAGGGATCAACAATGCGCGCTGTCATTACCGTAATTGGAAAGGATACAGTGGGGATCCTGGCAAAGGTGTCCACTGTCTGTGCAGAAAATGGCGTCAATGTAATGGACGTTACCCAATCGATCCTGCAGGGAATGTTTGCCATGATTATGATGGTGGATATCTCCGGCTGTACGGTTCCGTTTAGCGAGCTTTCCGATAAGCTCACCGATTTGGGAGACAGCATGGGGCTGCGTATCCATGTGATGCATGAGGACATCTTCAACTCCATGCACCGCATTTAAGCCGGCTCTGCCTGCCCACTTTTCATCTTAATTATATTAATAGGAGGGCCGTAGAATCATGCTCAATTCCCACGATATACTGGAAACTATCAATATGATCGACAACGAAAACCTGGATGTGCGCACCATCACCATGGGTATTTCGCTGTTGGATTGCATCGACCCGGATGCTAACCGAGCCTGTGATAAAATTTATGACAAGATTTGCCGCTATGCCCAGAACCTGGTCAAGACCGGCGAGGACATCAGCAAGGAATACGGGATTCCCATTATCAATAAGCGGATCTCGGTAACCCCCATCTCCATGATCGCAGGCGCTAACCCCGGAGTGAACCCGGTGCGCTTTGCTCTGGCTTTGGACCGGGCTGCCCAGACCGTAGGTGTAAACTTTATCGGCGGATATTCCGCACTGGTACATAAGGGCTTCAGCCCCGGAGATTATGCCCTGATCGAAAGCATCCCCGAGGCATTGAGCCGCACGGAGTTTGTTTGCTCCTCTGTCAACATCGGCTCTACCAAGGCAGGCATTAACATGGATGCTGTGGCGAAAATGGGAGGCATCGTCAACCGGGTGGCAGAAGCCACTGCTGACCGGGATTGTATCGGTGCCGCCAAGCTGGTGGTGTTCTGCAACGCTCCTGAGGACAATCCCTTCATGGCAGGCGCATTCCACGGCACCGGCGAACCGGACTGCGAGATCAATGTGGGCGTTTCCGGCCCCGGTGTAGTGCGGGCAGCTTTGGCAAAAGCAGGTGACTGCGACATCACCGCTATTGCCGACATTATCAAAAAGACTGCCTTTAAGGTTACCCGTATGGGACAGCTGGTGGCCCAGGAGGCCTCCCGCCGGCTGTGCGTACCTTTTGGCATCGTAGACCTTTCTCTGGCTCCCACCCCGGCTATCGGAGACAGTGTGGCCTATATTCTGGAAGAAATGGGCCTAGAGTGCTGCGGCGCTCACGGCACCACTGCTGCTCTGGCGCTTCTCAATGACGCTGTGAAAAAGGGCGGCGTCATGGCTTCTTCTCATGTTGGCGGATTGTCCGGTGCCTTTATCCCTGTTACAGAGGATGCCGGCATGATTCATGCCGCTCAGTGCGGCGCCCTGACCCTCACCAAGCTGGAAGCCATGACGGCGGTTTGTTCGGTGGGTCTGGATATGATCGTTATCCCCGGCGACACTCCCAGCGAGGTGATTTCCGCCATTATCGCCGACGAAGCCGCCATCGGCATGGTGAACAGCAAGACCACCGCCGTGCGCGTGATCCCTGCTATCGGCAAGAAGGTGGGCGAAGAGCTGAACTTCGGCGGCCTGTTGGGCGGCGGCCCGGTGATGGAGATCAACCGGTATTCTCCCGCCAAATTCATTCATCGCGGTGGCCGTATCCCGGCCCCCATGCAGAGCCTGAAAAACTAAATTTTGCAAAGAGAAAGCCCGGAAGCGCAGATTCAAAAGCGTTTCCGGGCGATTTTTTATTTTACAGCAGGGGTCTGCTTCTCCTGCCACCGCAGTTCCACCCACAGGTCTTTTGGGGCGTGACTCTCCCCCCTGCTGCCATCGGGATGCAGCCCCAGGATGTCCTCCATAAGCACTGAAATGGGGCCGCTGGCCCAAGGATGGCAAAGGCTGGTGTTCCACTTCTGCTCCTTGCCCCAGGCTTCAAAACAGGTGGTGCCTCCCTCCCGCACCATATTGTACCAGGAGTGCTCCCCGGTGGAAACTATGAGCTGATAAGCATCTTCCCAATGCCCCAGACAGCACAAGCCTTTCAGCACAAACCACGCCATATACACGCCGCAGCACAGCCCCTTTTCTTTGAGGAAAGCAGCTATCGTTTCCCGCCCTTCCTCCGGCACAATTCCCGCATAGGCGGGGATGGCGTTAGCGTGGAGGGAAGCGTGGCTGCTGCTTTCGCTGTCCCGGTACAGGTGGGTTTGCGGGTCGTAAAATGCTTGCTGGAACGCGTCCCGCAGCGCAGGGAATTCCTCCTTACAGGGAAGCCCCAGTTCCTTTTCCAACTCTTCCGTGACCTTTACAGCATTGACATAAAAGGCGTTCACAACATTATGGCACCCCGGCCCCACCGGCCTGGTAAGAGGGAAATCATAGCCGTCCCGGAGATTATCCGGCCAATCCACCAGATTCCATTTGCCGGTGACCGCTTCCAGCAATCCGTCCGGGCGGGCATAGGAGCGGAAGGAACGGAGCATGGCCTCCGCTGCCGCCAGCGCCTTTTGAGTGAAGTCTCTGTCGCCGGTAATCTCCCAATACCGCCTGACTAAAATGGGGAACTGAAGGGAATAATCCGCGATCTCCTGCATGAGGGAACCGGGCGTGACCGCCATCAGTCCGGGGTCGATGACCGCCGACTGCATCTGGTTCTCCATGGCCTTTTTTAGCAGGGAGGTATCCCCGGTGAGCCAATAGTGGGAAGCGGTGGTGATGGTCATATCCCCGGCGTACTGTCCCTTTTCCCGGGAAGGGCAGTCCACCAGCACCTCCTGTGCGCCGTACTTGACCCCGTTTTTGCACAGCTGGAACACCTCTTGCAGCACCGTGTCGCTGGTGCGCAGGATGCAGGCGGTATCGTCAAAGGGCCAATGGCGCACCCGCACCTGTAAACTGTGCACCTTTGCCCCTTGGGAAGCAATTAACGTCACATATCGGAAGGCCTTATAGTCGTACTGTTCTACACGGCAAACCCCGCCGGAAAGGGTCAACGTCTCCTGATAATCACAGCCGCAGCGCATTTGCCAGCGGGTTTTTTGAGGGGCATCCTCTGTTTCCTCTCCACACAGGATAGTAATACTCTCCCCCGGATCCCCTTCTGCTTCTAGGATAAGATGTCCGGTAAGCTCCTGCCCGAAGTCATAGAAAACCGTTTGGGAATCCAGCTGTTCCCGGATTTTTGGCTCCTGCACATACCATTGGAGCACCGGCTGGGGCATGGGAGAAAAGGTATAATCGGGAGAAGGGTTCACCCACACTTTGCGGTATGGGCGGTTCTGGATGCGGCAGTCCACATCCTCCAGATACTGGGTATCGTAGCCCACGGTACGGCGGGAAACATACCGTTCATCCAGAGTGTATTCCCAGCTTTCGTCCGTGCAGGCGATTACTTTTCCATCTGCGAGGACATCGCACACCATGCCCATGCGCAGATCGCCGCTGTTCCACACCCGGTTGATAAGCCCCTGATAATATACATCCAGCTCCAAGCAGTTTTCCCCCGGCTGTACCCAAGGGGTAATATCCACCTCGTTCCAATAATAGCAAAAATAGTATCCGGGAACCGGCCCTTGTGCTACAAATTCCCCATTGACTTTCAGCTTATAATAATCGTCTGCTGTCAGGCGCAGGAGCACCCGCTCCTCCTTTCCATTGAGAAAAAAGCTCCCCCGCGTCAGCATATGCAGGTTTTTCAGTTCCTCCGGGTGGGCGTTCTCCGGTGTGGGGCAAGGGTCGTTTTCCCGGTGAAAAAGCGACAGGGAACTATACCCTTTTCCCTCCAGGGGCTGAATCCATTTTCCGTGAAAAATCTGGTTCATGCAAGATCCTCTCCTTTTTTCTGAGACGTAAGCCCCTTACGGAAGGCGGAAGGGGTCTTTCCTGTATATTGGCGAAAAAGCTTAGTGAAGTAGCTATAATCGGGAATACCGGTTTTTTCCGCAATCTCTGTAATGGAAAGGTCGGTATGCAAAAGCAGTTCCCGAGCAAGCTCCATGCGAACCGAACGGATGTATTCGCTAAGGGTAAGACCCGTGTTCCGCTTGACAGTTTCGTACATCCTGCCGAATGCGTTCAAAGCTTTCCTCCACCTTGGGCAGCAGGCAGCGGTTGACCCACAAATAGCTGGTATAGGCTTGCAGGATGTCTGTCCATGCCTGTATCTCCTTTTGGGTGAGGGCCCGCACCTCCCGATCAAATACCTCTCGCTCCGGCAGAAAGGAAGCAAATTCCCGGCAGCAGTGCTGCACATTTTCCCACGCCTGTTCTTTTCTTTCTGCTGGGATGAACTGGCCGATCATCAAGTACCCGATGACCATGTCCCGGTTGATAACCGGCGTGACCATTTCGGTAAGCCCGGCATGGCACTGGTAAAGGTAGGTAGCACGCAAGGCTTCCGCCTGCCGAAAGGCATTTTCATTGGAACAGGTACACCGCCGGGTAAATTCCGGATTCTCACGCATTTTCCTGCGAAACCCGCATACATCCTGTCCATGGTGGGACAACAGGTTCAAGTTACAGTCAAAAAGAGAAATACTGATGCCGGACACCGTGACAAAGCTTTCTGTCAGCCGGTCGTCTTCCTTTTGGTCAAAAAAATTTTCAACTTCCTTCCCCCTTCCCTCCGGTACAATTCTACCATTTTTCGAGCAAAAAGCCATAGTATTTTTAAAGAAAAAAGTCTATAATCAAGGCAAAGAAAGCCGCCCTGTGGACGGCGGCTGCCAAGGAGGAGAACGCTATGCCCATTCATTTTGACGAGTCCCGTTGGGAAGCCATCCGCAAAAGCTATGGGGATTGGTGGGCCAATTGCTCCCAGCGCCCTTTGGTCGCAGTGACCCTTACCGGTTATGACCCAGGCCGCCCTCAACCGGAAGCCCCCATTTTGAGCCAGCAGACTGCTCTTGACCTTTCCTGGACGCCGGACCAGCTGATTGACCGAATGGATTATGAACTTTCTAAAAAAGAGTTTCTGGGGGATGCCTTCCCCTATGTAAACATGGACTGCTTTGGTCCTGGAGTGCTTTCTGCCTTTTTAGGCGCAACACCGGATAATTCCACCGGCAGCATCTGGTTCCACCCCACCGAGATCCGGGAGCTTTCGGAAATGCACTTTACCTACCAGCCGGACAACGTCTGGTTCAATCGGGTAAAAGACCTTTACCGCGCCGCCAACCGCCGTTGGCACGGGCAGGTCATCATGGGGATGGTGGATTTAGGCGGTATTCTGGATGTGTTGGCGGTGTTCCGCGGCACTGATAACCTGCTGCTGGACCTTTACGATGAGCCGGAAGAGGTCAAGCGGCTGGTAAAAGAGCTGCACCAGCTTTGGATACAGTATTACAGCGAACTCTGTGATATTCTAGAAGAATGCAATCAGGGCTACACCGACTGGACTCGCATCTATTCGGAGAAGCGGGCCTATGTGCTCCAGTGCGATTTTTCTTATATGATCGGCAACGGGATGTTCCGGGAATTCGTGCTGGACGACCTAAAACAATTTACGGAAGAGTTGGAAAACACCATCTATCACATGGACGGCCCGGGTGAGCTGAATCACTTCGACGATCTACTGGCAATCCCCAAGCTCAACGCCATCCAATGGGTGCCGGGTGCCGGAAACCCGCTACAGGGAGAATGGCCGGAAATCTATCAACGGATCTATCAGGCCAAAAAGGGCACCCAAATTTTTGACGGTCTAGAAAGCCTAGATACAGTCAAATCCATCATTGGTAACCTGAACTGGATACAGCATGCCAATATCGAAGATGACCTTTCAAAACGGGATTACTATGTAGAAAAGCTGAAAAGCTATGGCATCCCAGTAGAATAAACTTTGGAAAGAGCCCTCCCGGTCATTGCCGGAGAGGGCTCCTCTTGTTATCATTTACTTTTTGGCTTCGTATTTTACCAACCATTCCGGCCGGATCTCTTCCAAAATCACCTGGGGTACCCGGTACTGGATAGGATGCTTTTGCCGTTTGATGGAATGGATCAGGCTATTCAGCTTGCGCTGGGTACACTCCTCCATAAATGCTGGGTCGATCCGAGTATAATCGTAGGGTTTGGTATATTTTAAGTTAAACAAAAAATCCGCCCAGTCGGAATATTCAGTCAGCCACAGGTGGTCATTGGGCACTTTGAGAGTGAGTTTTACACTGGAAGCCCCTTTGCCGTCGCTGCACTTCCGATGGAACCGCAAAACCCCAAAAATAGGGCAGTCACATTGAAGCCCCAACATATCGGCCAAACACCGATAGGCCCGATCCAGCGAGATACTGGGCAGCGCCCGGTATACCTCCCCCGCCTTTAGCTTTCGCAGGACCAGCATAGATTGATATGTTTCAACTATCATTCATTTCTTCCTTTCAACACCGGGATTTTAATCGGGCATCTTGGCCCAATCGTATAAAAAGGTATCCAGCCTTCCATACTCATTGGGCTTGATGAGATATTTACGCAAAAGGGCGTCCTCATCAAACCCTGTCCCTCCATAATAAGCATCAGCAATACCGCCGGCAATACAGCCAATGGTATCAGTATCACACTTTATACTGAACACATTCCGGATACAGCTTTCCCAGCTGTTACTTTCCAAAAAACAAACAATGGCCAGCGGCAGACTGCCCTGACAGGAAATATCGAATTTAGAAAAAGGCCTTCGCAAAAAAAGCGGCTTGGAAAGCTTGTACCCAAAGGTTTTGGTTGCATATCGGTGGATCTCCTTTTTCGAATAGCCATTCATGGCCAAAAAGGTGCATCCTGCAGCGGCTACTGCCCCTTTGATCCCCTCTGGATGGTTATGAGTACAGGTAGCACTGATCCCCGCCTGCTTTTCCACTTCTTCTAAAGTTTTAAAATGCCGCCCAATATAGCTGACACGCATGGCGGCACCGTTTCCGTAGCTGTTATACCCTTTTTCGGAACAAGTGTCAATCCACTTTTTAAACATAGTGCCATACCCCACTTTGGGATATTTTTTCCCAAACAGGCTATAGGCCTTGGCATACGACACTCCCTTTTTGATGGCGTATTTTGTTGCAATGGACATTACCGTATCATCCGTATAAAAACAGCTGTTGGCAAACAACTCCACCGTTTTATGGCGGAAACCGTCTGGTTTACTGAATTCAAACCGGGAACCGGCAATGTCCCCCAGAATGGCTCCATACATGAGAAATGTTCTCTCCTTCTCTTTTCCCGCTGCAAAAATTGTGGTATGATAGTTATAGTATACACGATTCTCTCATAAAAAGCCATATTTTTCTTTATAGTACCCTTCTTTTTTTGGGACATATCGCCTTTCATAATTTTAAGCCATGAAAAGGAGTTCGACATGAAATTTAAAAATATTTTTGCTGCCGCCTTTGCGGCGCTCCTCCTGCTTTCCGGATGCGGTCAGGATGCCAATTCTTCCTCCTCCGCCCAACCCTCTCCCTCCCCTTCCTCGCAGGAGGAAACACTGGTGACCATCACCTTGCCTGCTTCCTATTTTGAGGGAAAAACCGAAAAAGAGGTAAAAGCAGCCGCTAAAAAGCAAGGGGTAGACACTGTCACACAAAATGAAGACGGGAGCTACCAGTATGAAATGACAGCTACCGCCCATCGCCGGCTGGTGAATGAAATGCGCCTTTCCTTGGTGGATTCCATCTCCTCTCTTCCCGATGGAACCAACTACCCTTCGGTGGAAAGCGCTTCCCTCTCCGATGACCTCTCCACCCTTACCTTAAAGGTAGATTCCCAAGCTTATCAGGATAGCAACGACCGCACCATCGCCCGAGCGGTATGGCCTTCTCTATGTGTGTACTATTATTTCAACAACGAAAACCCAGAGAAAAAATCTTTGACGGTGGATGTGCGCAGTGCGGAAGATGACTCCCAGGTGGAACAATTTGTTTGGCCGGAAGAAGACGAAAACTCTTCTCAAAGCGATGCTTCCCAAGAGTCTTCTGCAGAATCTTCAGAAGACTCCAGTTCCTCTTCTGAAACCTCTTCCGAGACAAATACAGAGGATTCTTCCTCTGCGTCTTCCCAAGACGAATAAACACGTCAATAATTTCTTTTAAAAAAATTGTAAAAAAGGCTTGCATTTTCTTTTTCGATATGATATTATAGACAAGCGGTTCCGAGAGAGCCGCAAAATGGGGCATTAGCTCAGCTGGGAGAGCGCTACACTGGCAGTGTAGAGGTCAGCGGTTCGATCCCGCTATGCTCCACCAATTTTAATCCGAACCTTGTGGAATTTGACAAGGTTCGGATTTTTTTATGCCTGTTTCTTTGGCCTGCGGATTAGGGCTTCTTCTTG
>CALWIS010000012.1 GCA_944380795.1 uncultured Clostridia bacterium
CTTGTAGGTGTAGTTTTCGCAGTCGTCCCAAAAGTCAGCGGCAACGTGGCGAAGAATGCCTGCGTTGTCATCGAATTGCGCGCCGCAGTTGTTGCAGACATACTTTTTAACTTCTACAACGTGAGACTGTTCGGGAATCGTCTCAGTGTGTGTTGCCCATACCCATGTGTGGGTGTGGACAGGCTCAGACGGCTGAGTCTCGGCAGGCTCGCTCGGCTCTGGCGTAGGCGTACTGGTATCAGCGGGCTGCGTAGGAGCAGGCGTGGAAGTGGAGCCAGAGTTTCCCGTGGAAGGCTTGCTTGAAGAACTGGAGTTGCCGGAACTGGTGGACGGCTGACTGGACTGAGAAGCACTGCTGTTAGAACCGCTGTTCTGGTTTTTGTTTGCAGAAGAAGTTGTCTTAGAAGCAGAACTGCCGGAATTACTGTTGCTCGTTTCTTTTTTGTTGTCGGCTGTTTTGCCCGTCTCTTTCGTCTCGTCTTTCTTTTTGTCGTCTGTTTCGGATTCCTTTTCTGTTTCGAATTCTTCCTTTTTGGAATCGTCTTCCTTGTCTTTCGTAGATACGGTTGTTTCTGCCTTTGTTTCTGAACTGCTTTCTGTTGTTTTGTCATTTCCGCCGCAGGCAGTCAGCAGGCAGGCTGATAGGCATAGGGCGAAAAGTATACTGACTACTTTCTTCTTCATGGTATCATTCCTTTCCTATTGTTGATTATAGTCATTTCATATAGAAGAAGCAATAGCTAATTAATCATACATATTATAGACAAATATTTGTTAATGTTCAAGCCCTCATTTAGAAACCATAATAAGTATGAAAAATGGTTTACAGAAAGGGGGGTGTGTCGTGATTTCATATGCGCCACTATGGGAAACAATGAAGAAACGCGGCGTAACCACATACGCCCTTATCAATAAGCATGGTGTCAGCCCTTATACGGTGACAATGCTGAAAAGGAATCAAAGTATTACCATGAATACACTCGAAAAATTATGTAACATACTTGACTGCACGGCAGATGATGTTGTGAAGTTTGAAAAGGACTGATGCAGGGGCGAGAGTTCCTGCATCGGTCTTTTTTGGGGGAAGTCAAGAGGGGGAACGTCTCTTGCAAAATATGGCGAAAAGAGTGAAACGGTCGCTGTATTTTGCTACAGCCATGCCTATGGGATGGCGTGACGGACTCTTGCTGAGATCTTTTGCAAAGATAGATGAAGCTAGCGGAGTTATGCGATTGGAAGATTGACAAATATTTAACAATCTATTATAATAACTATTGTTTATTCCTGCCGGGTATACCTTTTTGGTATCTGTATTGGAGGAACCTATCTTTGCAAAATATATCCGGGTACCCCATGAGGAAGAAGAAACTTCTGAGGAACAAGAATCTCTTCAGGAGCCAAGCGTCAATGAAATATAAAGCGGAAAGGAGGTCCTTATGAATTCAGGAAAGGAATCGTTTTCATATAGTTTGTCGGATATTGACGATATGAGTCAAATGGCAAGGGCGCTTTCGTCTCCTATCCGGTTGGAGATCCTAAAACTGCTCAATGGCAATTCCAGAACGATGAGCGAATTGTCTAAGCTATTATATGTTTCCATGTCATCCATCAGTATGCACACAGCCATCCTTAAGGATGCAGGCTTGATTACCATCATCCCCAAGCCCGGAATGCACGGAGCGCAAAAGCTGTGCGGGATTCGGGCTGGGTTGATTACTTTTGAAATCCAAGAGAAGTCTGAAAAAGAGAAAAAACGCGCTTCTAAGACCTTGGATATCCCCATTGGCCAATATGTCCAAGCGGAGATTGACGCTCCCTGTGGGCTTGCCAAAGAAAACGGATATATCCAAATGGAGGACACTCCCTACAGCTTTTTCCATCCGGAACACGTGCAGGCACAGCTGATTTGGTTTACCACAGGGTATTTGCAATACAATATCCTCAATCGGGACCTGCAAAATCTTCCAGTAGAAATGATAAAAATCAGCTTTGAGGTGTGTGCAGAAGCTCCTGGTTATAATAATGACTGGCCGACCGATATTTTTCTAAAGATCAATGACCGGGAGATCACCACCTTTCGGGTCAAGGGGGACTACGGCGGGAACCGGGGAATCAACAATCCCTCTTGGTGGAAGGACTCCAACACGCAATATGGCGACCTAGAGATCCTCTCTATTTGCCGGGATGGCACGTACTTGAACGGCAATAAGGTTTCAGAGGAGACATTAGCAAGCCTGAATTTGCGGGAAGGCTGGTACTTTTCCCTGACTATAGGAGTAGATCCCAAAAGTGAGCATCCCGGCGGCATGAACCTGTTTGGAAAAAAGTTTGGAAACTATACTCAAGATATCCGGGTAGAGATCCTATATCAGTGAGGAAAGGCTTTCCAACAAAATAGCAAAAGGCTGGTTCCCAGAAAAGGGACCAGCCTTTGCTATTTCTGTTAAGGACAGGAGATGGTTTCTGTAGATGCAGTGAGCAGGGAAGAGAATTTTTCTCCATCCGGACAAAACACTAGGGGTATCAGCAAGGGTGCGGCGCGTCCTGTGAGAGTGAATTCCGCTATGGCCCGGATCACCGTGCGAGGCATTTGTGAAAACAGAAATTCCACCTGTATTTCATTTTGGTTTCGGAACCAAACCCCCTCTGGAAGATGGAGCTGGCCATCTGCACACGGGAGCACCTGGGCATCCTCTGCATAGATGTGCAGGTGCAGGTTTTCAGAAGTCTTGGATCGGTTGTGAACAAGAAAGCGCACTTGTTTGCGGCATCCAGGCCAGATGCCGGGGCCATCCTGATACTCCACATCAATATCAAAATCCCGGAAGCGGTAACGGGAGACCTGCTCTCCACGATAGAGTTCCAGATCTTTTGGGCAACACAGAGGAAAATCGGAGATAGTGGTGTCTGTTTCGGTGAGCGAAAAATCGGCTCCATGGAGATCCATGGCTTGGAGCATCAGCTTTTCCAGTCGGCTCTGCAGCTGGAAAATATCCTTGGGCAGCTGGCTTCCCAAGTTCCCCAGCTCACCAAGATTTAAGCAGGCGGTGTTTAGCGTAGTGCCCACCGGTTTCGCCCATTCCTCGGGGATACCGTCGATACCGTATACGATTCCCAATAGCGCCCCCGCAGTAGCAGCCGTGCAATCCGTATCTTCCCCGCAGTTAACGGCGATGCAGATGGTCTTCCCAAAATCGCCTTGACCATACAGCAGGGCGGTAGTGACCAAAGCAACATTGGACGGTGCTTCCCAGCCTACTCGTCCGTTCACGAGACCCTTTTTCTCATCCTCTGGGGAAACCGTAAAAATAAATCCGCCTAAAAAATTCCGTAAGATCTCCTCACGTGCCTGCTCCCAAGAAACACCGCTGTCATACAGCTTCTGAGAGAGACGAACCGCTTGGGAAACGGCACAGTCCTCCGGTAAGTAGGAAAGGCCGATGTCCATGAGGCGGCGAAGATCCGACTCTACAAAAGCAGCGCTTTCCATGGCCGCACAGAATATTTCCGCATATAAGCCTTCCCCTTCACCATGGTCCACCAAGGCATCCTCATATGCGTATTGCACCGCAATATCTGGGCGTCCGGGGGCCATACATGCCCAAATTTCCGAACGGATATACGCACCACAGCTATCTTTATAGGGATTGTGGAACGTTCCGCTGAAAGGAGGTTCCAATCCCCGCAGCAGGTTCATTTTGCAGTTGCCATATTCCGCCCAGTAGGGGGTGATATAGTGGGTCCAGTAATCCCCCAGACATTTAGCGTCGATATTTACCCCTTGCTCCTCCATGGCCACAAGCCACACCAGCTGTAAATCCATGTCGTCATTAGGCAGAGGGGCCCCGCTCAGGTCGTGGACATAGGCGGAAACATGATTCACACGGCGGTGCCATTCATCCCGCATTCCCAATGTGCCACCGGCGTTTTTTCCTAAAAAGCATCCCAGCACCCGACGGCGATATTCCTCCTTTGCATACTTCATACAAAATCAACTCCCCAAAATGATTTGGCCTTTGCCACCTTCATTATAAAGCGGTACCATTCCTATGTAAATGGCTTTTTATCACTTTTGCAATCCTGTAGACCAAAGGCGAAAAGCTTCCAAATAAGAAGAAAGAATGCAGGAAAAATTATACCTTCCCTTTATAACCGGGTAGATTTTTTATCATGGAAAATACTCGAAAGGCGGCATCGGAATAAAGCGTCTCTGCCTGAGAAAAGGCCTCGTCCAATGCCATGCAGCGGTTAACGGTGGTAATCACACCGGTAAGCCCCTGCTGCAAAAGGGATTCGTAGCCCTCCCCTAAAGAGCCAACAATAGCCATTGTGGGAACTTGGGCCTTAGCACAGTGCTTTACTACGCCGGAAATTACCTTTCCCCGGGGGGATTGGCTATCCATGCGTCCTTCTCCGGTGATGACCCAATCAGTTCCTTGCAGAATATGATCAAAGTCCAGTAGGCGCAGCACCGTTTCCACGCCGGAAGAAAGCTCTGCGCCTAAAAAGGCCAGCAGGGCAAACCCTAATCCGCCGGCAGCACCTGCCCCAGGGAGAAGGCTGCAATCCTTTCCCAATGTTTGTGTGGTGATTTTGGCATAGTGATCCATTCCTTTTTCCAGCCGCTGTACTGCTTGCTCATCCGCCCCTTTTTGGGGAGCAAATACAGTTGCCGCACCGCTAGGCCCCAGCAGGGGATTATCCACATCGCACAGCACATGGAACCGGGTCTCTCGTATTTGGGGCAGCAGCCCAGAAAGATCTATCCGATGTACTTTTCCAAGGGAGGCTCCAATCCCGGGGAGTGGTTGGTTGTCCTTATCTAAAAACACCGCTCCCAAAGCGCATAGGGCTCCCATGCCGCCGTCATTGGTGGCGCTGCCGCCAATGGCCAGATAGAGGTCTCGGCAGCCTTTTTTTAAGGCGTGGGCGATCAGTTCACCAGTGCCAAAGGTTGTGGTCTGTTCTGGGTCTTGTTGCTCTTTGGGCAGCAAGGGTAGACCGGAAGCCTGAGCCATCTCAATGATGGCCCCACCTTGGGGTAAAAGGCCATAGCTGGCAGAAATCGGCTGAAAGCGTGGGTTCTGAACAATGAGGGTCTCCCGGCTGCCCTGTAAAGCTTCCAACAGCGCATCCATAGTGCCTTCTCCACCATCGGCCATAGGTAATCCCACAGTTTCACAGCCGGGAAATATCCGGCGGGCTTCTTGTTCCAGTAACGAAATAATTTGACGGGAACTCAGGGAGCCTTTAAAGGAATCGGATGCAAAGACAAATTTCAAGCAGTATCCCTCCTATATCCGAGACTGTTTTTTTCAGTATATCGCGGCAGCGGAGCAAAGGCAAGGGATATGGCTTCTCCTAAAAGCAGTTGTCTTCACAAGAAAAACCGATTATACTGAAAAGGAAACCACCGATCCCGCAAAAGGCGGGATGATACCAAACATAAAGGGGAGAAGTTGATGAAGCAGACAGTGGAACAATGGGGAATGTGGGAAATCACGATCCATGGCCCCCAGAAAGGGAATCCCTTTACGGATTTCCGGCTTCAGGGCATTTTCACAGGAAAAAATGAGGAGATAACTGTCGATGGATTTTATGATGGGGAAGGGATGTATAAAGTCCGGTTTATGCCCTCTTTTTTAGGAGAATACACTTATCGTACCCAAGGGAACTTTCCAGAAGCTAAGACACAGGGGAGTTTTACCGTCATTCCTCCAAGCGCAGGGAACCATGGCCCGGTACGAGTGGCAGGAGGTTTTCACTTTGCCTATGAGGACGGCACACCCTATTATTCTGTGGGCACCACCTGCTATGTATGGACTCATCAGCCGGAGGAGATCCGGCAGCAGACATTGAACGAGCTTTCTAAAGGCTATTTTAATAAAATACGATTCTGCATTTTCCCAAAACACTATATCCATAATTTCCGAGATCCGGAAACCTTTCCGTATGAGGGAACTCCGGTGGATAATTCCGGCCTCACGGAGGAGAACTTTACCTATTCAGTGGATTTTTCAGGGAATCAATGGGATTTTACCCGTTTTTGCCCGGAGCATTTTCGGCGCATCGACCGGGCTATAGAGGAGCTTCGGGACAGAGGGTTGGAGGCGGATATCATTGTCATGCATCCTTATGATCGCTGGGGATTTTCTGATATGGGACGAAAGGCCGATGACCTGTACTGGAATTATGTAACAGCCCGATATTCGGCTTATCGGAATGTGTGGTGGAGCTTGGCCAACGAGTATGATTTGATGAAAGCCAAAACCTTGGAGGATTGGGAGCACTATGCCTCCATCCTGTGTGAAAAGGACCCCTACCACCATCTGCGTTCTATCCATAACTGCGTACAGTTTTATGATTTTGCCCGGCCTTGGGTCACCCATTGCAGCTTGCAGAGGCAGGGTTTGTACCGCCATGTAGAGTATACCGACGAATTGCGGCAGCGTTACGGAAAACCGGTGGTGTGGGATGAGATTGCTTATGAAGGGAATCTCGATATGGGCTGGGGTAATATCTCCGCTCAGGAGCTGACCCGCCGGTTTTGGGAAGCCTCTCTCCGGGGCGGTTATGCAGGGCATGGGGAAACTTATCTGCATCCTCAAGATATTCTTTGGTGGAGCCATGGCGGTACCCTCCATGGGGAAAGCCCGGCCCGTATTCGTTTTCTTCATCAAATTCTATGTGAAACTCCGGGCCTGGGACTTCGCCGAGGCTCTGGGGAGTTTGATGAAATAGTAGGGGTGCCGGATAGCCCTACAGTGGCTGATGGGAGCTATGAAATCCACTATTATGGTTTTGGCAGACCTTCCTTCCGGGAGTTCCGCAAGGCGCCGGAAGCCCAGTACCTTGCAGAAGTCATTGATACTTGGGAGATGACGGTGACGCAGGTAGGAGTTTATAGCGGAAAATTCCGTATTCCTTTGCCAGGCAAAGAATATATGGCCATCCGACTCCAAAAATTATGATGTAAGAAAGTTTGCTTTTGAGTTTTTTGTACATATTAAAACTAAATATAAAATAACGATGCCCCTCCCAGTTCCATCTGCTAATACAGTGTGGAACCGGGAGGGGCATCGTCTTGCGCCGAACCGGACAGGAACTTCCCCAATAGGTAAGGAATAATAGGTAGAACAGAGAGATTTTTGCTTAGAAATACAAAGGAATTGTTGAAGAGAGATTTATAAATGATAAAAGAAGTTGTAAGGGAATAAAAGGGGGAGTTTCTGCCAGAATCACAGCGTTCCTGCCCTTATACGTAGAACAGGAGGTCACCGTAGGTGGGGAAGGGCCAGGATTCCTTTCCTACCAACATTTCCAACCGGTCGGCAGCTTCCCTTGCCTGCCCCATAGCGGGGAGGATCTGGTCGCAATAATAACGAGAAGCAGGCTGACTTCTCTCCGGCACCTTTTGCAGAAGCTGTTCCAGAGTCCCGGTAAGGGCAGAGAGGGTGGCGGTGCTTTCCGTCAAAGTGCGTACCAGTTGGGTTTCATCCGGGGAATCCACACCAATGGACTTTTTCACCGCCACATTTTGCGCCAGCTTACCGGAAAAGTCCATGCAGGCGGGAAGAATCTGCTTGTGGAGCATATGGACCATAGTCATAGCCTCGATATGCAGGGTTTTATTATATTCCTCCAAGGAGATCTCTTCCCGGGATTCCATCTCCTGGCGGGTGTAAACACCATGATGGGCAAACAGCTCTACATTCTTTTCATCGGTGTAGTGAGGCAGAGCATCGGGGGTTGCCCGCAGATTCAGCAGGCCACGGCGGCTGGCTTCTTCGGGCCACTCCGCGCCATAGCCGTTGCCGTTGAAGATAATGGCTTGATGGGCCTTGATCTCCCGGCGAATGAGCTGCAAAAGGGCAGTGTCAAAATCATCAGCCTGTTCCAGCTCATCGGCAAACTGGGAGAGTTCCTCGGCCACAGCAGTATTCAGCATAATGTTGGTGCAGGCGATGTTAAAGGAGGAGCCGGGCATACGGAACTCAAACTTGTTGCCGGTAAAGGCAAAGGGAGAGGTGCGGTTTCGGTCGGAATTATCCACCGGGATATTCGGCAACACCGGAACGCCAATATCCATGCTGTTTTTGCCCGGATCTGTGTAGTCAGTGCCGGAAACCAGTGCATCCACTACAGCTCCCAGTTCGTCGCCGATATACATGGAGACAATAGCGGGAGGCGCTTCGTTTGCGCCTAAACGGTGGTCGTTGCCGGCACTGGCAACCGAGATACGCAGCAGGTCCTGATACTCGTCCACTGCCTTGATAACAGCGGTAAGGAACAGCAGGAACTGGGCGTTGGAGGAAGGGGTGCTGCCGGGTTCCAGCAGATTTTCCCCCTTATCGGTAGAGATAGACCAGTTGTTGTGCTTTCCGGAGCCATTGACCCCTTCAAAGGGCTTTTCGTGGAGCAGGCAAACAAAGCCATGGCGGTCGGCTACCTTCCGCATAACTTCCATTGCCAGCTGGTTGTGGTCTGTAGCAATATTGGTGGTGGTGAACACCGGAGCCATCTCATGCTGGCAGGGAGCTACCTCGTTGTGCTCCGTCTTGGAGCAGATGCCCAGCTTCCACAGTTCGTCGTCCAGTTCCTCCATAAAGGCCTTAACACGGGGCCGGATAGTGCCGAAATAGTGGGTTTCCAGCTCCTGGCCCTTGGGGGCGGGAGCGCCGAACAGAGTGCGCCCAGTGAGGATCAGGTCCGGGCGGCGGGCATAGTCCTCTTTGTTAATGAGGAAATATTCCTGTTCCGGGCCCACAGTGGTGGTGACCCGGTTGACTTCCTTGCCAAAGAGCCGTAGCACCCGGCAAGCCTGACGGCTGATGGCATCCATAGAGCGGAGAAGGGGGGTCTTTTTGTCCAGCACCTCGCCAGTATAGGAACAGAAAGCGGTGGGGATACACAGGGTGTTGTCCTTGATAAAGGCATAGGAGGTAGGGTCCCAAGCGGTATAGCCACGGGCCTCAAAGGTGGCCCGCAGGCCGCCGGAGGGGAAAGAGGAGGCGTCCGGCTCGCCCTTGATCAGCTCTTTGCCGGAGAACTCCATAATCACGGAGCCGTCGGCGCAGGGGGAGATAAAGGAATCGTGCTTTTCAGCGGTAATGCCGGTCATTGGCTGGAACCAGTGGGTAAAATGGGTAGCGCCCTTGCTCACAGCCCAATCCTTCATAGCGGAGGCCACTACATTGGCGATAGCCGGATCAAGCGGGGTGCCTTGGTCAATGGTTCTGCGCAGTGCCTTATAAACATCCCGGGGAAGGCGCTCCTTCATCACGGAATTATTAAATACCATACTGCCAAATAATTCAGGAACTCTGTTCATATTGAAAACTCCAATCTGCCGGAGAACGGCGGGTATTTTCGGGAATCACAACAGGGGGATACCGGCTTTCTCGCAGCCAGCGCGGGTTTCTTCATCCCACAGGGAAGATTGGACTTCTCCAATGTGGGCTTTGCCCAGCAGCAGCATACACAGCCGGGACTGGCCAATGCCTCCGCCCATGGTCAGAGGCAAAGTGCCGTCGGCTACCATCTTGTGGAAGGGCAGGGAAGCGCGTTCTTCACAGCCTGCCTCTGCCAGCTGAGATTTTAGAGACTCGGCATCTACCCGGATACCCATGGAGGACAGTTCAAAAGCACACTCCAGCACGGGGTTCCAGAACATCAGGTCGCCGTTGAGCTTCCAGTCATCGTAGTCGGGAGCGCGGCCGTCGTGACGCTGACCGGAACGCAGCTTGCCGCCAATCTCCATAATAAATGCGGTGGGATGCTCCCGCAGGCAGGCGTTCTCCCTCTCTCTGGGGGAAAGCTCGGGGTACTGGTCTTCCAGCTCCTGGGTGGTGACAAAGTAAACTTCGGGAGAAAGGGTCAGGGTCACAGCGGGAAACTGCTTTTTAAGGGCTTCCAGCGTGCTGCATACTGCCTTGGCAATGAGCTGCACGGTGAGCTTCAAGGTGTCTCGGCTACGGATAGCGGAGGTAATCACCTTTTCCCAATCCCACTGGTCCACATAAATGGAGTGGAGGTTGTCGGGCTCTTCATCGCGACGGATAGCGTTCATATCGGTGTACAGCCCTTCTCCGGCGGGGAACCCATAGCGGTATAAGGCGTAGCGCTTCCATTTTGCCAGAGAGTGCACCACCTGGGCGTCGATCCCCAGTGCGGGAATATCAAAGGCTACCGGACGTTCTACGCCGTTGAGATCATCGTTGAGGCCGGTAGTGGGATCTACAAACAGAGGAGCCGTGACGCGCTTCAGGTTCAGGGCAGCGGAAAGCTGCTTCTGAAACTCGGCTTTGATCAAACCAATGGCTTCCTGGGTCTGGTACAGGCCCAGTGTGGGGGCGTATCCTTGGGGAACAATCAGCTTGCTCATAATTCGTCATCCTTTTCTCAATAGTTTTTGATAGAGCTATGTATATGAAAAAAGCGCAGAAGAGAAAACTATCCCGTTTTCTCCTCAGCGCCTTTGCTGCGGATTATTCATGATACTGTTTTAAGATCTCCATAGCCGCCTCACGGCGGGTGATGCGCAGGTTCATGGCCCGACGCTCAATAAGGTGGTGGGCTTCGTCCTCCGTCATTTGGCCTCCGCGCACCAGCGCGCATTTGGCTCGGGAGACGATACGCATATCGTCCAGCTTTTGCAGAAGCTTGCGGTTTTGTTCTTCCAGCTTTCGGAGCTGCCTGCGGCAGCTTTGGATCAGCCGCACCGACTGACAAAATGCGGCGGAGGAAACCGGCTTGGAGAGGACGAAGATCCCCAGTTCTTCCGCCCCGGCGGCAATTTTATCCGCCTGCGCTGCCGGAACCAGCATAACGACTCCGGCCTGAGTGCGGTCAATGCAGCTTAAAGCCAGTTCCCGACCAAATTCATCGGGCAGGGGAGCGTTGATGAGGATCAGTTCAAAGGAGAATTGCCCAATCTGCTGCCGGGCTTCTCCGGCGCTGAAGGCAAAACGGAGGGAGCCGCATCCACAGCCGTTCAACAGTGAACGGAGGACATCGCAGCTTTTCCGGCTGCTGACTACCAGCGTATGCATACATCATCGCCCCTTCTCCCGAAATTGAAAGTTAAATCATTTCAAAATAATGTTGGGATTCATACTGCGCAGGGTCATCGGAATTCTGTACGGCTTCCCATTCCTTCTCCTTCAGTCCCAAATAGCTTTCCAGCAGCTTTTCGGGCAGAATACGGCGGAGGAACTCGCTTTGCCGGGCCGCATCCACCGCCTCTCTCAAAGATTGGGGAAGCAGTGGCAGAGAAGCCTTGCGGCAATCGTCCGTATTATAAAAATCAAAATCTGCGGGAGCCGGTAAGGGCAGGCCCTGCCGAACGCCCTCCATTCCCGCCTCTAACAACAGAGCTACTGTGAGATAGGGGTTGCAGGCAGGGTCTGGAGAGCGTACCTCCATACGGCAGTCACTGCCATGGGCAGCAGGCACACGGATGAGCTGGGAGCGGTTTTCACAAGACCAGCTTACCGCCAGAGGTGCTTCATAAGAACCGAAGCGGCGGTAGGAACCCGGCAGGGGATTGGCGAATACGCTGATCTCCCGAATATGGGAGAGAATCCCTGCCAAGAAGGAAGCGGCGGTGGGGTGAGGATTCCGGGCAAAATCCCGGAATAGGTTTTCTTCCCCGCGGAACAGGGAAAGATTGATGTGCAGGCCGCTGCCGCTTTTATCTGCCAATGGCTTTGGCAAAAAGGAGGCGAACAGCCCATTCTGGGCTGCTACCGCCTTTACGGTGGTGCGCAAAGTCATTAAGTTATCAGCAGCCTGCAAAGGAGAAGCGCAGCGGAAATCGATCTCGTTTTGTCCGGGCCCCTGTTCATGGTGAGAGCGCTCCGGGCGGATGCCCATTTCTTCCAAAGTGAGGCAAATCTCCCGCCGTACGTTTTCCCCGTGATCCAGAGGGGCAATATCGAAATACCCGGCTTTGTCATGGGGGAGAAGGGTGGGTTCCCCTTCTTCATTGGTACGGAACAAATAGAATTCACATTCTGGGCCGAACAAGAACCGGTACCCATCCCGAGCTGCTTTTTCTACGGTATGTTGCAGGATACGGCGGCCATCGCCTTCAAAAGGAGTGCCGTCGGGATAGCGGATGCTGCAATAGAACCTGGCTACACAGCCCTGAGAAGGCCGCCAAGGGAAAATCGCCAGGGTGTCCGGGTCTGGGAACAGGAACAAGTCGGATTTTTCCGCTCCGGCAAAGCCGGCAATGGCGGAAGCATCAAAGGAAACTCCCCGTTCTATAGCGTCAGGAAGCTCGCTGGCCATAATTGCGATGTTTTTGGGAACCCCCGATCCATCACAAAAGGCAAGCCGGATAAATTTGATATCGTTTTCCTCCACAAATTGGAGGATCTCCGAAATGGCGTGGCTCATAAGCAGACCTCCCAGCCTATACACTTTGCGGAAAACCGCGCTTACAAAAACGGGAAACGGCACTACGGATAGGACTCCGCAGCGCCGTTGCTGTTTCCGTCTTTGATTATAATGAGTGGAGTTTTTTTTGTCAAGAGAATTTGCAGGATTTTTTAATCATCTGTCATTGAGTACACAAGAATTCGAAAACTGACAGATGTTTTTTGATAAAATAACAGCTTTTCAGAATTGCTATGAAATTTGTTGACTTGAATCCTGCAAAATGATATAATGATCGACAATGAACAAAGGCGTTCATGGGTAAAGCCCCAGAAGTTTTGGGGTCTTACTCATGGACGCCTTTTTTGTTTTCATAAGGAGGCAGACGATATGCTCAAAGAAGGCCAGATACGGATTCCTTCCGGTTGCGCGATTTCGGGGATTTTTTCCCGCAGTGGCAAACCGGTGTGCGGCGACCGGATCGTCCGGTCTATCGCGGTGATGCATGACCGGAGCAACGGGTTAGGCGGCGGATTTGCCGGCTATGGTATTTATCCCGAATATAAGGATTGCTACGCCTTCCATGTTTTCTATGATGATGTGGAGGCCCGGCAGCGGGGAGAACAATTTTTGGAACGTCATTTTGATATTGTAAACCTTTCCCGTATCCCCACCCGAAAAGTACCGTCTATTTCCAATGAACCTCTGATCTGGCGGTATTTCGTCAACCCCCTGCCCCATAAGCTGGCAGACAGCCAGCTGGATGAGCGGGAATATGTAGCCCGGTGCGTGATCCGGGTGAACAGCACCATTGAGGGCGCCTGCATTTTTTCCAGCGGAAAAAATATGGGGGTGTTTAAGGCTGTGGGGTATCCCGAAGATGTGGGAGAGTTCTACCGGCTGGAGGAATACTCCGGCTATTGCTGGACAGCCCATGGCCGTTATCCCACCAATACCCCCGGCTGGTGGGGCGGCGCGCATCCCTTTGCCATGCTGGATTATTCGGTGGTGCATAACGGAGAAATTTCTTCCTATGATGCCAACCGCCGGTATGTGGAGATGTTCGGCTACCGCTGCAACCTGCTGACGGATACGGAAGTGATCGCGTATATGTTCGACTATCTCCTGCGCCGTCAGGGTCTTACCCTAGAAGAGGCGGCTCATGTGGTGGCCGCTCCCTTCTGGGATACCATTGCCCGGCAGCCGGAAGAAACGAAAAAAGAACTGACCTACCTGCGCAAGGCTTTTTCCAGTATGCTCATCACCGGACCCTTTTCTATATTATTAGGGTTTGAAGGCGGCATGATGGCTCTCAACGACCGGTTGAAACTCCGTTCCATGGTAGCCGCGGAAAAAGGGGATCTCTTTTATGTAGCCAGTGAGGAATGCGCCATCCGGGCCATTGAGCCGGAATTGGACCGAGTGTGGTCCCCCCGTGGCGGAGAACCGGTGATTGTGCGGTTGAATGAAAATAACAGAGGGGAGGAACAGCCATGATACCCAACGAGATCTACGCGGAATTTGAAGTAGTGCGGAACCTTGACCGCTGTACCGTATGCCGTGTGTGCGAAAAGCAGTGCCCCAACGGCGTGCACACCTTTCAGGCAGAAAAAGGCGTGATGCTGGCAGACGAGACTAAATGCGTCAACTGTCACCGGTGTGTGGCCTTCTGTCCCACCCGAGCCTTGAAGATCGTCCCCAGCGGCCACACCTTCCGCCCCAATGCCAACTGGAGCCGACAGTCCATCGAAGAAGTGTACCGGCAGGCATCCAGCGGAGGTGTACTCCTCTCCTCTATGGGAAATCCATGCTCGTATCCTGTGTACTGGGATAAGCTCCTTCTCAATGCTTCTCAGGTGACCAACCCCTCCATCGACCCCCTGCGGGAGCCTATGGAGACCCGCACCTTTTTGGGCAAAAAGCCCCAGCGCATTTGCCGGGATGCTTCTGGAAAACTCGTGGACAATATGGAGCCGGGTCTGGAACTCTCCACTCCCATACTGTTTTCCGCCATGAGCTACGGCTCTATCAGCTATAACGCTCACGCAGCCTTGGCTCGTGCAGCGCAGGAGTTGGGCACCTATTATAATACCGGTGAGGGCGGCCTTCATGAGGATTTTTACTGCTATGGAGAAAACACCATCGTGCAGGTGGCTTCAGGCCGGTTTGGCGTCCATCGGGAATACCTGAACGCAGGAGCCGCTGTGGAAATCAAGATCGGACAGGGCGCCAAGCCGGGCATAGGCGGACATCTTCCCGGCTCCAAAATTGTGGCGGATGTGTCCCGTACCCGAATGATTCCCGAGGGCAGCGACGCCATTTCCCCGGCTCCTCACCACGACATTTACTCCCTTGAGGATCTGCATCAGCTGGTATACTCCCTCAAGGAGGCTACCGGGTACAAAAAGCCGGTGATCGTCAAGGTAGCGGCGGTACACAATATTGCAGCCATTGCCAGCGGCATTGCCCGCAGCGGCGCAGACGTTATCGCCATCGACGGCTTCCGGGGCGGCACCGGCGCAGCTCCCACCCGTATCCGGGATAATATCGGTATCCCCATTGAGCTGGCGTTGGCGGCAGTGGACCAGCGCTTGCGGGAGGAAGGCATCCGGGGAGAGGTTTCCATCATCGCCGGAGGAAGCATCCGTTCCAGTGCCGATGTGGTAAAGGCCATTGCTCTGGGTGCGGACGCCGTTTATATTGGAACCGCTGCTCTGCTGGCGTTGGGATGCCATCTGTGCCGCTCCTGCCAGTCCGGTAAATGTGCCTGGGGCATCGCCACCCAGAAACCGGAGCTGGTCAAGCGGCTGAATCCGGAGGAAGGAGCCCAGCGGCTGGTGAATCTGGTCAATGCCTGGACTCATGAGATCAAGGAAATGATGGGTGGTATGGGCATCAACTCCATTGAAGCCCTTCGAGGCAACCGGCTGATGCTTCGAGGAATCGGCCTCAACGAGCGGGAGCTCTCCATTCTGGGAGTTTCCCATGCCGGGGAATAAGGAGGCGAGGTTATGAACATCAACGCAGAAAATCTGCATTTTAAGGTGCTGAACCAGCAGGTGCGCCAGTGCGAAGAACCTAATATCGTCATTGACAACTGCTGCGGGCAGCGATATATCGCCGCCGGACTTTCCGGCCGGGAAATTGAGATCTACGGTACACCGGGCAATGCCTTGGGAGCGTATCTGGACGGCTGCGAGATTTACGTCCACGGCAACGCCCAGGATGCCGCCGGAGATACCATGAACGATGGATGTATCTGTATAGACGGTATGGCCGGAGACGCCGCTGGGTATGCTATGAGAGGCGGCAGTATGTACATCCGGGGCAATGCCGGTTACCGGGCAGGCATCCACATGAAGGCCTATCAGGAAAAGCAGCCGCTGCTGGTGATCGGCGGCGCTGCGGGCAGCTTTTTGGGTGAATATCAGGCCGGAGGCACCATCATTGTATTGGGGCTTGGATGTAAAGGAGTGCCGGTAGGCAACTTCTGTGGTATGGGAATGCACGGCGGGCGAATTTTCCTGCGTACCGATGAGCTTCCCCCAGATCTTTCTCAACGGCTGGTGTGCGCTCCTGCCACTCCAGAGGAGATGGACAGCATTCGTCCGGCGCTGGAACGGTTCTGCGCCTTCTTCCGACAGGATGAAAAGGAGCTGTTTCAAAAGCCGTTTTACTGCATCGTCCCCAACAGCCGGAACCCGTACCGGCAGCTTTACACAGGGAACTAAGAAGAATCCGGAGGTTGCCGCGCTTTCTTAGGAGAGGCGCGGCGGCTTCCTGTAATCATAGATTGGAGGCTGAAAGAATGGAACAGACAGTATATCTGTTGCTGGAAAACGGGCAGTGTATGGAGGGTAAGGCTTTTGGCGCCCCCGTAACCGAGACCGTTGGCGAGGTCGTGTTTACTACCGCCATGACCGGATATTGCGAGACTCTTACCGACCCCAGCTATTGTGGGCAGATGGTAGTACAAACCTTTCCTTTGATCGGGAATTACGGCATGATTCCCGAAGATTTTGAAAGCGGCAGGCCTCAGCTTTGCGCATATATTGTCCGTGAATGGTGTCAGAATCCCTCCAATTTCCGAAACGGCGGGGATCTTGACACTTTTTTGCGGAAATGGGGGATTCCCGGTATCTATGGTCTGGACACTCGAAAGCTCACCCGCCTGTTGCGGGAAAAGGGCGTGATGAACGGAAAACTCACCACCCAGAAGCCCCAGGGAAGCCCGGAAGAGCTGAAAGCTCTTGCTTCCTTCCGGGTGACAAAGCCGGTGGATAAGGTCACCTGCTCTGCTGCCCAAAGCTATGGGGAAGAAAGCAGCGCCTTCCATGTGGTGCTGTGGGATTTCGGCGCAAAGCGGAACATTCTCCGGGAACTGCTGGACATGGGCTGCCGGGTCACGGTGGTTCCTGCCGGTACTTCCGCCAAGGAGATTTTATCCATGGCTCCTGATGGTGTGATGCTCTCCAACGGCCCGGGAGACCCCACGGATAACCCGGAGATTATCCGGGAGGTGGGGGCTCTCATGGCATCCGGCGTACCGATTATGGGCATCTGTTTGGGGCATCAGCTTATGGCGCTGGCCAAGGGCGGGGAGACCGATAAGCTGAAATACGGTCACCGTGGCGCCAACCAGCCGGTACGGGAAGAAAAAACAGGACGCATCTATATTACCAGCCAGAATCATGGCTATGCAGTGAGCAAAGCGCCCCAAGGGGCTGTGGTGAGCTTTACCAATGTGAATGACAATACCTGCGAGGGTCTGGAATACACAGATTGCCCGGCCTTTTCTGTTCAGTTCCACCCTGAAGCCTGCGGTGGCCCCAAGGATACCGAAATGCTGTTTCTGCGCTTATGCCGTATGATGGAAGAAACCAAAAATACCAGAGAGGAGACTGTCGTATGCCGCTGAATCCCCGTTTAAAGAAAGTAATGGTCATCGGCTCCGGCCCCATCGTCATTGGGCAGGCAGCAGAATTTGATTATGCAGGCACCCAGGCCTGCCGCGCCCTGAAGGAAGAGGGGCTCACCGTAGTACTGGTGAACTCCAACCCCGCCACCATCATGACCGATAAGGCAGTGGCGGATTCCATTTACATTGAGCCTTTAACGCTGGAAACTTTG
The DNA here is from genome assembly GCA_944380795.1 of uncultured Clostridia bacterium. Taxonomy (GTDB): domain Bacteria; phylum Bacillota; class Clostridia; order Oscillospirales; family Acutalibacteraceae; genus Heritagella_A. The sequence goes on from CALWIS010000012.1 coordinate 17,512, forward strand.
CGGCGTATCATCCGTCTGGAAAAGCCCGACGGCCTGCTGTCTACTTTGGGCGGACAAACTGGCCTGACCCTTTCTATGGAACTGGCCCGGGAAGGCTTTTTGGCTAAAGAAGGGGTAGCTCTGCTGGGCGCCCGCTTGGAAACCATCGACCGGGCAGAGGATCGCCAGATTTTTAAGGATACCATGGAATCCATTGGCCAGCCCACCGTTCCCTCCAAGGTGGTGCACACGTTGGAAGGCGCTTTGGAATTTGCCGAAAAAATGGGATATCCTGTGGTGGTGCGCCCCGCCTTTACCTTGGGCGGCACCGGCGGCGGTATCGCCGCTACTCCTCAGGAGCTGGAAGAGATTGCAGGTAACGGCCTGCGACTTTCCCCCATCCATCAGGTTTTGGTGGAAAAATCCATTGCCGGCTGGAAAGAAATTGAATTTGAGGTCATACGGGACGGAGCCGGCAACGCTGTTACCGTGTGCTCTATGGAAAACCTGGACCCGGTGGGAGTCCACACCGGCGACTCTATTGTGGCCGCTCCGGCTCTCACTCTGGCAGACCGGGAATACCAGATGCTCCGCAGCGCAGCCTTGAACATCATCCATGCTATGGGGGTGGAGGGTGGCTGCAACTGCCAGTTTGCTTTGAACCCCGACAGCTTCCAGTATGCGGTCATCGAGGTAAACCCCCGTGTGTCCCGTTCTTCTGCTTTGGCCTCCAAAGCTACCGGCTACCCCATTGCCCGCGTAGCAGCGAAAATCGCGCTGGGCTACCGGCTGGACGAGATCCCCAATGAGATCACTGGCAAGACCATGGCTTGTTTTGAGCCTGCTCTGGACTATGTGGTGGTGAAGGTTCCCAAGTGGCCCTTTGATAAGTTCGTTTATGCCAGCCGCCGGTTGGGCACCCAGATGAAGGCCACCGGCGAAGTGATGGCCATTGGCCGCAGCTTTGAGCAGGCATTGCTGAAAGCCATACGGGGCGCCGAAATCTCGCTGGATACGCTGAACCTCCCCGGAATGGAGGAGCTTACCCGGGAGGAACTGATGGAAAAGATTTCCGCTCAGGACGATCAGCGGATTTTTGCCGTGTTTGAAGCCTTGAAGCGGGGGATCACAGTAGAGGAACTCCATGAGCTCACCGGCATTGACCCCTGGTTCCTGTCTAAGTTGGTGCACATGGTTTCCCTGGAAGAACGTATGAAGAAAGAACCCATCACACGGGAGTTTTTGCTGGAATTAAAGCAGAACGGCTATCCCGATGCCGCCATCCGCCGGATTTCCGGTCAGGAGGTGGAGCATTTGCCGGCTGTGTATAAAATGGTGGATACCTGCGGCGGCGAGTTTGCCTCCGAAACCCCCTATTTCTATTCCTCTTGGGAGGAGGAGGACGAAGCCGCAGAGTTTATTGCAGAGCATTCCACCGGAAAGCCGGTGGTGCTGGTGTTTGGTTCCGGCCCCATCCGTATCGGTCAGGGTATCGAATTTGACTACGCTTCCGTTCACTGCGTATGGGCTTACAAAGAGGCAGGCTACGAGGTAGTTCTCATCAACAATAACCCGGAAACGGTGTCCACCGACTTTAACACCGGCGACCGGTTGTATTTTGAGCCCCTCACTCCGGAAGACGTGATGGATATTGTGAGGGAAGAAAAGCCGGTGGGAGCTGTGGTAGCTTTTGGCGGACAGACCGCTATCCGGCTCACTGCCTGCTTGGTGGAAAATGGGGTGCCGGTACTGGGCACTCCCGCAGACAGCATCGACATGGCAGAGGATCGCGGCCGGTTTGACGCTTTGCTGGAAGAACTTTCCATGAAGCGCCCCAAGGGTGATACCGTCACCACCGAGGAGGAGGCGTTGGCTGCCGCCAATCGGCTAGGCTATCCGGTGCTCATGCGCCCCAGTTATGTACTGGGTGGTCAAAATATGATTATCGCCTTCTCCGACGCGGACATCCGGGAATATATGAAGATTATTCTGGAGCACGAAGGGAAAAACGTGGTGCTCATCGACCAGTACCTCATGGGCGTGGAGCTGGAAGTGGATGCCGTGTGCGATGGGGAAGATGTGCTGCTCCCCGGCATTATGGAGCATATCGAGCGGGCTGGCGTTCACTCGGGAGACTCCATTGCGGTTTGTCCGCCCTGGAACCTGACCCAGAAGCAAAAGGCTCAGGTAGCCGAATATTCCCGGAAGTTGGCGCTGGCTCTGCACACCAAGGGATTGATCAACATTCAGTATATCCTTCACGAGGGAGAACTGTATATCATCGAGGTGAACCCCCGTTCCAGCCGTACGGTGCCTTATATCAGCAAGGTGACTGGTATTCCGGTGGTGGATATCGCCGCCCGGGCTATGATGGGCGAAAAGCTGCGGGATATGGGCTATGGCACCGGCCTTGCCCCGGAAAGCGGCTGGTATGCGGTAAAAGTGCCAGTGTTCTCCTTTGAAAAGCTCACGGACGTGGACGTACAGCTGGGGCCGGAGATGAAGTCTACCGGCGAGGTGTTGGGCGTGGCCCGCACTTTGGAGGAAGCGCTGTATAAGGGCCTCACCGCAGCCGGATTCCGCATGGAGAAGGAAGGCGGCGTGCTCCTCACTGTCCGAGATTCGGATAAGGGCGAGATTGCCGCAGTGGCCGCCAAATTTACGGCGCTGGGCTTCTCCCTGTATGCCACCGCAGGTACCGCCAAAGTGCTGCGGGAAGCCGGGCTCAACGCCATGGTCACCGCCAAGATTCACGAAAGCGATGTGAATACCCGCACCCTACTGGAGAGCGGAAAGGTGCGCTATATCGTCTCCACCTCTGCCAAGGGACGTATCCCCGCCCGGGACAGCGTAAAACTGCGCCGGAAGGCGGTGGAGCTGGGCATTCCCTGCCTTACCTCTCTGGACACGGCCAACGCTCTGGTGGACAGCCTGCAAAGCAGCTTTAGCGAAGAAAATACCCAGCTGGTAGATATTGCCCGCTTGGAACGGAATGCGGACATTCACAAGGGATAATGGAGGAAACAAAACATGGCAAAGTATATTTTCGTAACCGGCGGTGTGGTATCCGGACTGGGCAAAGGCATCACCGCTGCTTCTTTGGGACGGCTGCTGAAGGCCCGCGGATTCCGGGTAGCGGCGCAGAAGCTGGACCCCTATATCAATGTGGACCCCGGCACCATGAGCCCCTATCAGCACGGTGAGGTGTTCGTTACCGAGGACGGCGCAGAGACGGACCTGGACTTGGGCCACTATGAGCGGTTTATCGACGAAAACCTGAACCGGTATTCCAACCTCACCACAGGTAAGGTATACTGGAACGTGCTCACCAAGGAGCGCAACGGGGAATACTTGGGAGAAACCGTGCAGGTGATTCCCCACATTACCAACGAGATCAAATCTTTTATTTATTCGGTGCAGGAAAAAACCGGAGCAGATGTGGTCATCACCGAGATCGGCGGCACTACCGGCGATATGGAATCCCAGCCCTTTCTGGAATCCATCCGCCAGGTGTCCCACGAGGTAGGACGGGAAAACTGCCTGTTTATCCATGTGACCCTCATCCCCTATATCAAATCCTCTGGGGAGCACAAATCCAAGCCTACCCAACATTCGGTAAAGGAGCTGCAATCCTTCGGTATTATGCCGGACATCATCGTGGCTCGGTGCGACGAACCCATTGAGGCATCTGTGCTTCGGAAAATCGCTCTGTTCTGTAATGTGAAAGAGGACTGCGTCATCCAGAACCTGACTTTGCCGGTGCTGTACGAAGCCCCCATGATGCTGGAAGAGGCTGGCCTTGCCAAGATCGTATTGCGGGAGCTGTCCCTGCCCCAAAAGGAGCCGGAGGGATTGACAGAATGGACGGAGATGCTGGGGCGTATCCACCGCTGCAAAGAAACCGTCACCATTGCTCTGGTGGGAAAGTATGTACAGCTCCACGATTCCTATCTTTCCGTTGCCGAAGCTCTGAGCCATGGCGGCTGGGAAAATGGCGTCAAGGTGCAGATCCGCTGGGTGGACAGTGAATCCATCCTGCCAGGGGAAGAAGAAGCGGCATTGTCCGGGGTAGATGGCATTATCGTTCCCGGCGGCTTTGGTACCCGCGGCGTGGAAGGAATGATTCAGGCGGCGTTTTACGCCAGAACCCATCATATCCCCTATTTCGGCATTTGCCTGGGAATGCAGGTGGCAGCCATTGAGTTTGCCCGGAATGTGGCGGGCCTTGCCGGCGCCAATTCCGGTGAGTTTGCTCCCCAGGGGCAATATAAGGTCATCGACCTGATGCCCGACCAGCAGGGAAACCTGCCTAAGGGCGGCACCATGCGGCTGGGGGCTTTTCCCTGTGCCATTACTCCCAATACCCGGATGGCTCAGGCATATGGGCAAAAAGAGATTTGGGAGCGCCACCGTCACCGTTATGAATTCAACAATGACTTCCGCAGCCTGTTGGAAGAAAAGGGCATGGTGTTTTCCGGCCAGTCCCCCGACGGCAGGTTGGTAGAGGCGGTGGAGCTGCCTGAGAGTCGGTTCTATGTGGGCGTGCAGTACCATCCCGAATTTAAGAGCCGTCCCAACCGGGCGCACCCGTTGTTCCGGGAATTCATCCGGGCAGCAGCAGAAAACCATCATCAAGAGGAGGAAGCCTGATGAAACTGAACCATCATTTTGAGGAGATTTCCGAAAGCTATCTCTTTGCCGAAGTTTCCCGCCGGGTGCAGGCCTACCGGCAGAGTCACCCGGACCACGAGGTCATCTCTCTGGGAATCGGAGATGTGACCCGCCCCTTGTGCACGGTTGCTACCCAGGCATTGGTGCAAGCATCCCAGGAGCAGGGCACCCAGGAAGGGTTCCACGGCTATGGCCCGGAGCAGGGCTACCCGTTCCTGCGGGAAGCAGTGCAGGCTTACTATCGCTCCATGGGAGCCGAGGTGGAGGCTGAGGATATTTTCATCAGCGACGGCGCCAAAAGCGATTTGGGCAATTTTCTTGACCTTTTTGACCGGGACAATACCGTGCTCATTCCCGACCCGGTGTATCCGGTATACCGGGATACCAACCAGATGGCGGGTCGGCCCATCCGGTATCTGAACGCAGTGCGGGAAAATGGTTTTCTCCCAATGCCAGAAGAGGGGATGGAGGGGGATATTATTTATCTTTGCTCCCCCAACAACCCCGCCGGTGTGGTATATACCCGGGAACAGCTGCAAAAGTGGGTGGACTTTGCTCTGGAGCATGATGCGGTGATCTTCTTTGATGCTGCCTATGAAGGCTTTATCCGGGACAGCTCCTTACCCCGCAGCATCTTTACCATTCCCGGTGCGGAGCGGTGCGCGGTGGAATTTTGCTCCTTTTCCAAGCTGGCAGGCTTTACCGGCCTGCGCTGCGGCTATACGGTAGTGCCCCATACCTTGATGCGGGAGGGGATGTCCCTGCGGAAAATGTGGCTCCGCCGCCAGACCACCAAGTTTAACGGCGTTCCCTATCCGGTGCAGCGTGCCGCAGCGGCGGTGCTCACCCCGGAGGGGCTGGCCCAGTGCCGGGAAAGCATTGAAGTGTACCGCCAAAACGCGGCGTTGATCTCTCAGGTGTTGCAGGAATGCGGCATCTGGCACACCGGCGGCGCGCACTCCCCCTACCTGTGGCTGGAGTGCCCGGGTAAGATGGATTCCTGGGAGTTCTTCGATATGCTGCTGGAAAAAGCCGATGTAGTGGGAACACCGGGCTCCGGATTTGGTAAAAATGGGGAAGGCTACTTCCGTCTCACCGGATTTGGCACACCGGAAAACACCCAAAAGGCCATGGAGAGGTTCCGCAAGGTGTTCGGTTGAATAAGCGATACCTTTGGAATAAAGAGAGGAGAAGATCTCATGGAAAATTGGATGGAGGAACTGCATGAGGAATGCGGCGTCTTTGGTGTGTACCATGCAGCCAAGGCGGCTGCCCTCACCCATTTGGGCCTTCACGCTCTACAGCATCGCGGACAGGAGGGAGCGGGCATTGCTGCCTGCGGAGACGGACAGCTTTTGTGCCGCAAGGGCCGGGGGCTGCTCAGTGACGCTCTTTCCCGGGAGGATATGGAGCAGTTGGTGGGAGATAGCGCCATTGGTCATGTTCGGTATTCTACCCAGGGTGGGGACGAACCGGAAAACTTACAGCCATTAACCGCCCGATCAGGGATCGGGGTCATCGCCGTCGCCCATAACGGACAGATTGTAAATGCTTGGGAGCTGAGGCAAAAACTGGAAGAACAGGGGAGTATCCTCTATGGTACCAGCGACAGTGAGATTATCCTGCATCTGATTCAGCGGGAAAAGGGTCATCTCACCCAGAAAATTCTGGAGGCATGCCGCCATCTGGAAGGAGCCTTCGCCTTTGTGATCCTTTCAGAAAACAGCCTTTTTGCGGTGCGGGACAAAAATGGCCTGCGCCCTCTGGTGGTAGGCAAGCTGGGGGATGGCTGGTGTGTGGCCAGCGAAAGCTGCGCGCTGGAAGCAGTGGGCGCAACACTCATTCGAGATGTGCAGCCGGGAGAAGTATTGAAGTTTTCCGGTGAAGGCCTTTCCTCTTTCCATTACACCGAAGATACGGCCTGCCGTCTGTGCGCTATGGAGTATATCTATTTTGCCCGGCCCGACAGCACACTGGATGGAAAGAACGTCCACCAGGTGCGCCGGATTACCGGCCGTATTTTGGCAGAAAAAGATCGAGAAGAATTGGAAGCTGATCTGGTGATCGGAGTGCCGGATTCTTCTCTTTCCGCCGCTTTGGGTTATAGTGACGCCAGCGGCCTTCCCTATGATATCGGCTTGGTAAAGAATCGCTATGTAGGGCGTACCTTCATTCAGCCTACCCAGGAACAGCGTGATCTGGGAGTGCGGTTAAAACTTTCCGCTAACCGTCAGGTGGTGGAGGGAAAACGAGTGGTGTTGGTGGATGATTCCATCGTTCGGGGCACCACTTCCCAGCGCATCGTCCGGCTTCTCCGGGAGTCGGGGGCAAGAGAAGTGCACCTGCGCATTGCTTCCCCGCCGATTCAGTATCCCTGTTTTTATGGGGTGGATACCTCCACCCGGGAAGAACTTATCAGTGCCCGGATGGATTGTGAGGAACTTTGCAAATATGTGGGCGCAGATTCCCTCCGTTTCTTGACAGTTGAGGAAATGGAGAGGGCGTACAGCGGGGCAGGTTACTGTTTTGCCTGCTTTAATGGGAAATATGTGACGCCTTTGTTTCATCATAAACGAGCCCTAGCGCTTTCTTAAATCTATATAGTAAAAGGCCCCTGTTTTTTAAACAGGGGCCTTGATGTATTTTAAGAATGGAAAAGCTGGTTATATTCCGCTGTGCCTGCGAGTTCCTTTTCAAAGGGTGCCCGGCGGTTGGGGCAATCCAACAGAGGACAATACCGGCAGTTTTCATAGTGGCTTTCTGCTGAAAAGAAGAAGCCGGAACCAGATTTAGAGGGGAGCAGCAAAAAGGAATCGGTGAGTTCTACGCCGATATCCGGGGTAACGCCGCCCAACAAATCAAACAGAGGGCGCTGCTGGGGCAGGGGCCAAGCCGGCAGGGAGCCGGGGCTCATAGCAGAGAATTTGCCGCTGGGAAAGTACCGTGCAACCTCTTGCTGTAATTGCTGTCGTGCTTCACCTAAAAGCTGGAGTTTGATGGTATCTGCCCAGAAACCGGTGAGAGGGTCGTCCCGATAGGCCTGGGACCATTCTTCCGCTTCGGTTCCACAAGTAACAACAAAAGGAATTATGCGGGCGGTTTTTTCCAGGTTTTGGCTTACCAGCGGGGAAGAAAATCGAACACCGTCTACTGTGATCCCCTCTGCGTCTCGTTTTTGGATTTGTGCCATTCCATACAGGGCTTTGGGGCGGGCTACTGCCAGCACTTCCTCTCGCATTCGTTTGATTTCTTCCAAGTCATCAGGATCAGAAGCTTCGTCCATATGCAGAGCGCGGAGAAGTGCTTCTAAAGGGAGTTTGGGTTTTTCCACTATCGTAATTGTTTTATCTGTCATCACAATACCTCCAAAGATGTTCAACTTCATGAATGATCTGTTTTTTCTTGTATCGGAAAATATACCGTATATGTTTCTTTGCCCACTTCATACAGCGGGATCAAGGAGAAATTTTCCAGCTGGCCTACGGTGCTGAACCCTAAAAGCCAGTTATCCCACTGCCGTTCATTTTGGGTTTGCACAATAGTTTCAGGGTGGGAAAGATCACCGGTAAGGGTAATTTCCCGGTCAATCAACCCTGCCAACACCACAGGTCCATAAAGAAATGCCAATGTAGTGGGGCGGTCTGCCAAGGGCCAACAGGTGATCCCTTTGGGAAGCAGAATATCGACCTGATCCTCCTGCCAAGTGCGCTCTAAGACCAGATATCCATTTTGTGGAGACAATTCCTGAATTTGACCATTTACCCAGCACTTCATGGGCTGTTTCAGCCACCAGGGGCAGCGCAGACGAAGCCGGAAAGAAGTTCCATTTCCCTGAATCTGCAGATGATATACATCAAAGTCTGGCAAACGATCCAGACAAAAGTTCTCTGTTCCCAAAGTGAGAGAAGAACTGCTTAGAGGATCGCGGTTTAGTTCCATTTTTATAGCTGTGCCATCTTGCTGTGTTTCCAGCTGAGAGGGGATATACTGGGCTACGGTGATCTCCTGCTGGGATTGATAGTAAATATACTCGCGGAATCGGGCGTTAGACTGCACAGCGGTACAGTGGCAGCACCAGAAATGCTGGGTTTTAGAACCCCATTTTTTATAAGATCCGGGGGCGAGAGGCAGGTAGTAGCTGACGATCCCCACTTCTGGTTCCTGGGGTTGGCAGAAAGTGTCTCGGGTGCTGGAATACCAGAAGGTTTGCGCCAATATGCCATTATACAAGTTCTGCTCGATATAGTCGGCATACTTCACATCGCCGGTCCATCGGTAGAGGTAGTCTGCCAAGCGGATCATATTGTAGACCACACAGTGTTCTTGCGTATCTTCTCCTAATCGCGAAGATTGGACCTGCATGGGTGTCCATATTTCGCCGCAGGTTTGCCCTCCGGTTGCAAAGGCGCCCCGCCGGGTCACAGCTAAATCCCAATACTGTTCTACAATACGTCGATACCGTTCTTCCCCAGTAACTTCATAAGCCCGGGCACAACCCTGGATTTCTGGGATGGTGGTATTGGCGTGGCGGTTCGTCAACACATCTTCCCCGCGAAGTACAGGCTCCGTTAGGCGAGGGCGTTCATATCGGCGCATTAGTTCCAGATGGCGAGGGTCCCCGGTGACTGCGTAAAGGTCAGCCCAGACTTCCATAATGCCCCCTGTTTCCTGCAGGTCCATCATATTATCCATGGTTTCCCGAGAGATTTCATCGGTAAAGCGAAGAAACCAGTCTGCACATTTTAGTAAGATATTCAGCGCTTGCTGGTTTCCTGCCAGAAGATGCATGTCCAAAAGGCCCATCATATTTTTATGGCATACATACTGAGGTGCCCAAAAGCTTTTTCCATCCCGCAGGGAGTATAGATATTTTTCCGGGATAGGAAAGGCCCAGACATTTCCGTTTTGTTCTTGGCATCGGCTGATTTCTGAAACGATAAAGTCAGCCTTGGCTTTTTTAGCTGTATATCCCCAGTTTCCTGGTAAATACGGGCAGCCGCACTGAGCCAGTGGCCGGTAAAAGTGCCACGGATCTGGCTGGTGGGGGAATCCCATCCGCCATGGGTTTTGGGGGTGTAGTTGAGCCAGCCGTTCAATCCTGCTTCCGCATAGTGTGAAAAAAGCAGATCTTCTGTCCGAAGCTCCATCAAGTAGCGGACATCACGGTCACGGTGCTGAGAAAATAGAGACTCCTTCAGCTGGACATTCCCATATGATGAGACAAAATGCTGCACGACAACTCCTCCTTGTATCTATAAGATTGCAGCCGTGTTTTTGCAAAGGGCCTCTCTCTAAATTAGAGGCTTCCTTTTCGATACCATTGTAGCACGGCATTTATAGAGGTGCAATCTAGCAAAATATAAATAAAAAATTCACTTTACTTTGCTTGGAGTTTTCCTAAAGATAAAGTCGTAGTGCAATTATAAAATAAAAATAGAGAAACCATATGTTAGTTTTATTTGAATTGAATAATAGAATTTTTCCTTAGATTGGTTGAGAAAAATATGTGGATATTTTTATAATTTTGGAGAAAAAATTACTAAATAACCATGCCAATAGAAAGGCAAAATAAGAAATAGTAAAGAGGGAATAGTTTAACAATATTATTGTCATAAAAAATCACGTTAACTGTTGCTTTAAAAATCGATTTGTCGATTGACATAAAAGAGAAACTCTACTATAATAAGTGAAAGATAAAGAGAGACGGTTTTTTAGCTTTTTTGACAGTTTAAAATTAGATTTTGTAATAGTGAACTTTAAAAGCTTTTTTTTGAAAACCAAATTGTTTTTTTAAGTGCAGTTACAAGTCAATTCATGGAAGCTTTTGCGTGAATTTGCAATCAGGATAGCTGTAAGGCGATATCGGTAAGTTTTCTTTTTAGATTTATCTATTTGTGCAGTAAGGTTTGCAATAAGGTTTCATAAAAAATACATCCGATCTTCGGAAACGGTAACAGAGGAAAGTTATGAAAATTACATTAGCGATTATGGCAGCTGGGATTGGTTCTCGTTTTGGCGGTGGGATTAAACAACTGGAACCAGTAGGTACCAATGGAGAGATTATCATGGATTATTCGGTCCATGATGCTATTGAAGCAGGCTTTAATAAGATCGTATTTATTATCCGCAAGGATATTTATGAGGATTTTATGGAAGTCATTGGTCACCGGATCGAATCTCTGTGTGAACAGTTGCACGTAGAGATTGCCTATGCTTTTCAGGAAAAGGAAGATCTTCCTGCTGGCTGCCAGCTGCCGGAAGGCAGAGAGAAGCCGTGGGGAACTGGCCAAGCGGTACTGGCTTGCCGAGATTTGATCCATGAGCCTTTTGCCGTGATCAATGCAGACGATTATTATGGAAAGACGGCTTTTCGGCAGCTTTATCACTTCTTGACCCAATATACTCCTGAAAAGCCAAACGATTTCTGTATGGCGGGCTTTGTTTTGAAAAATACGCTGAGTGAAAATGGCAGTGTTACTAGAGGCGTTTGCAAGGTAACCAATTCTGGTTATTTGGAAAAGATCGAAGAAACCACAGGAATCTGTAAAACCGATACGGGTGCCGCTGTTTATGAGGATGGCGTGACACACTCCATTGATGCGGATTCTCATGTTTCCATGAATATGTGGGGCCTTACCCCCGAGTTTATGGACACGCTGGAAAAAGAATTTGTAAACTTTTTTGAAGAAGGTGGAGATTTATCCAAAAAGGAATATCTTCTGCCGATCCTGATCGGAAAGCTTTTGGAACAGAAAAGAGTATCCGTAAAGGTTTTGGAGACTCCTGATACTTGGTTTGGGGTAACCTACCGGGAAGATAAGCCGGGAGTGGAAGAAGCGTTTCGCAAATTGACCCAGAAAGGTGTCTACCGTATTCCGTTGTTTGGAGATCTGATTTAAAAAGAGCATAATAAAAGCCGGGTACTGGCCATTGTGGTCGGTACCCGGCTTTTTGCTGCCGGAAGCTTTTATTTAGGCTGGATGTCCTCATAAATAAATTTGTGAAGGATATCGGTAGCATTGTCCAGATCGTATACAAAGTACCAGAGTTCATCAATGATCTGGCCGCTTGCGTTACAGCCTGCGGTGGGGAAGGAAGCCTGCTCCATGGTAGGGCTGGAGGTCAAAGCCCAAGTGCCAATCCCCAAAATTTCATCATCGGTCAAAGAGGTAACACATTCGGAGAATACCATGGAAATCAAGCCGGGCAGCTTGGTCACATCCAGCTGCATAACAGATTGGAACATGGAGTCAAGCACCTCGCGCTGGCGATCGGTGCGGTCCAAGTCTGAACCATTGGTGCGGTCTCGGGCATAGGCCACTGCTTGTCCGCCAGTCAGCAGAACATCGCCGGTTTCCGTAATGGGATCAATATCCATTCCCAAAGCGTTCAGTTCGATCATACATTGATTGGCAACTTCCAATTCCTCTTGCGTAACGTTTACTGTAACGCCGCCGATATAATCGATAATATTGGCTAACTGAGCAAAATTAACGGTTACAAAATCCTGAATATCCAAACTGAAATTCTGATTTAGGGTCTTTACCGCCAATTGGGGCCCGCCATAAGCATAGGCATGGTTTAGCTTTGTCATTCCGCGGCCGGGAACCTCCACATAGGTATCTCGTGCAATAGAAGTCAGCTTGATCTTGTTGTGGGTGCGGTCAATGGAAAGCACCATGGTAGCATCGGAACGTCCGGAATCCGAAGAGAGATCGCGGGTATCCAGGCCGAACAAAGCAATATTGGTAACATCGCTCTGGCTTTCAGGAGTAGTGTTTCCGTCCTCTGTACTGGAAGTGGTACTGGATGAATTGATTCCTAAATCATTTACATCCAGTTCTTGACGCTGAATGGTGCCCAGCAGAGATTTTACATAGATAAAGCCTGCGCCAAACAGCAAAATAATAATAGCCAAAATAATGGAAACGATCACAATGATCTTCTTTTTGAGAGACCATTTTTTCTTTTTGGCATTCAGATAGGTGATATCCTCATTTAACGAAGCATCATCATGAATAAACGATGAGGAATCTGTGCTTTGATGTTTGGGAGTATGTTTGTTGGGTTCCATAGTCATAATCAATCCTCCGAATTCAAAAACAGGAAATTGCGCTCCGATAGATAGACCGGAGATTTCTTTAGACGTACAATCAAATTTTTTTGACCTTTCTGTCAAAAAAATTTCTTTCCCTATTATAGTATGTCTTTTTCTGTTTCGCAAGGCGATTATCATAAATCGAATCCGTGATTTAAAAATCTTTCTATTATGACGGTTTTCTCCATAAAAACCGCTTTAATTTTACTATCATTATATAATTAAAAAATTCTTTTAAAGCCTTAACTATTGCCAATTTGCAAACGTTCAAAACATCTCTCTGATTTATTCCTAAAAAATTCCTTATAATACTACCTGAAAGCAAATTCGGTCCTGCCTGTCGGGATACGCACGGATTTCTCCACGATGGCGGTGGATGATAGAGCGGGCAATAGATAATCCCAAGCCATAGCTTCCCCCTTCACTGCGAGAATCATCTGCCCGGTAGAATCGATCAAAGAGCTTGCGATATTCCAAGGTGGAGGCTTGGGAATAGGTGTTGGTTACTACTAAATGGAGCCTTTTTTCCCGATACAGGGAGACACAGATACTACCTCCGTCGTCACAGTATTTGACTGCATTGTCCAGAAGGATGGAAACACATTGTCGGATTTCTCCTTCATTGCCCGTATACAAAAGTTCTGGAGAGATATGTAGGGAGAGCTCTTTGCCCACGCGTTGGGCTAATGGCAAAAAAGCCATGGCGGTATCGTATACCGCTTCACTGAGGGAGAATTCTGCCTGCTCCCAGTGAGGGTCATCCCCGTCCAATCGGGTAAGGGTGATCATCCGGGAAAGAAGGTGGCGCATTTTGGCTGTCTGCTTATCGATACCATGGCACCACTCATTCTTCCCAAAAGTCATGGTAAGGATTTCCGAGTCTGCCGAGATGACGGTTAAAGGAGTTTTCAGTTCATGGCTGACATCTGCAATAAACTGTTTTTGCTTTTCATAGCTTTCCGCAATGGGAAGAACTGCTTTTTTGGAGACCAGTACCACTAACAAAAAGACCGCCAAATAGGCAGTGATACCAATCACACAAGAGATAACAAGTAAAAAGAGAATATTTCCCACTTCTTCTGAAACATTCAAAAACACCAATACGTATCCGGTTTCCTGCTGGGCAAGCTGAAACCGATAACTGTTGATGTATCCTGCCTTTTTTCCCCCTTCTAGGATTTTTTGGGCATAGGAGGCAGCATCCTCTTGGCTGAGAGCGGCGATGCGGTCTGTAGAGATTTTGGTGATCTGTAAATTGTTATCCAGAAATACGCTGCAATATCGAACGGTAAAGGGAGCCTCCGGATCTTGGCGCAGTAGTTCCGGGAGGTCATGGGGCGGAGGATGCCCAGAATCTGGCGAAAAATCTCGAGTAGTGGTCCTGGTAGTGGGTGGCGTGATTCTTGTGGTGCTGAACATCTTCAATCTGCGGGAACGTAAATATGAGATCGGTGTATTGGCAGCTATTGGAATGAAAAAACGGAAAATCGCACTGCAATTTGTTTGTGAACTGTTTTGTGTGACGCTGGTTGCCTTCATGATAGGTACTACCGCTGGAGCTTGTCTTTCCGTTCCGGTGACCAATCAATTATTAGCCAATCAGGCTGCCAGTAGTCAGAGTTCCCAGGAGCAGATCGCCGGCAACTTTGGGAAAGACCCCTCTCAAATGATGCAGGGACAACCGGATCAGGGCATGATGGGAAGCAAGGGAGAACGCCCAGATAGTCTGGGAGACCAAGCTGCAGCCTACGTTGATTCCGTGACCAGCGCTACCGATTTTACAGTGGTTTTGCAGTTGGTAGGAGTTGGAATTTTGCTAACCATAGTTTCCAGCTTAGCGGCAATTGTCACCATTACCCGATACGAACCCTTGAAGATCCTTTCCAGCAGAACATAAGGAGGCACGGCAATGAGTATACTAAAAATGGAAGACGTGTGCTATCGGTATGAAAAATCAGGAAGCAACGTGTTGGAACATATCAATTATGAATTTGATGCCGGAAAGATTTATGCTATTGTGGGAAAATCCGGTGCCGGAAAGACGACTCTTCTTTCTCTGCTTTCCAGCCTAGCTTCCCCTACACAAGGAAAGATACTCATGGAAGAAAAGGATATTGCTAAGATCGATAAATACCGATTTCGCAGCAGTTGTATTGGAGTGGTGTTTCAAAGCTTTAACTTACTTCTCCACTTAACTGCCGAAGAAAATGTTTTGCTTTCTATGAATATTTCTGGAAAACGGTATGAAAAAAAGAGGCAGATCGCCCGGGAGTTCTTGTCCAAGGTAGGGCTGAATGAAGAAGAAATGCAGCGTCGAGTCCTTAAACTCTCAGGCGGTCAGCAACAGCGGGTGGCCATTGCACGCGCTATCTCCTATGACCCACAAATACTTTTGGCAGACGAACCTACTGGAAATTTGGATGGCGAGACCCAAGATGAGATCAGGGGGATTTTCCACCAGTTAGCACAGGAGGGGAAATGCGTGATTTTGGTGACCCATTCCCCGGATGTAGCTCGGGAAGCAGATGTGGTATTTGAATTGTCACGCTCTCCATCTTCTGCTCCTGTAAAGAAAAGCTAGATTGAAAAAGATTTTTCACCGCTGGCATTGCGGTCTTCTTGCATATCCGTCATAACCGCAAATCCCTCCACATACATTTGAAACAAAAAGTATGTGGGGGGATCAGTTTGAAGGGCATTGTGGAAGAACGGGCTATAGAGCTTGGAAACTATATTCTGGAAAATAAAACCACGGTTCGGGGGGCTGCAAAGAAATTCGGAATCAGTAAGAGTACGGTACATAAAGATGTTTCAGAGCGTTTACGAAGTGTAAACCCACAGCTGTATTGCCAGGTAAGAAAAATTTTAGAGATCAACAAAGCCCAGCGTCATATTCGCGGAGGACTGGCTACCCGAAGAAAATATTGTGGGAAATAAAAGGTGTTTTACCGGCAGCTATATATTCAAAAATCCCCCAGCTTTCCGTTGTACAGAAGCTGGGGGATTTTATGTTTTCCGGCCTCAAACAGAGGTGGGAACGGTCGTTAAAGGAGTTCCGCAATCGGCGGAATCGGGGCATATATTATAGATGATCCCTTCTTTGGAAACCATAGAAATGGGGACAGAGGGGATCATACGATGGATCGTGTCAACAAAACCGTTAATGGGCACTTCTGCCATTCCGGTCACAACATGGATCGCTCCCACCTGTTTGATGAACCCTACAGCCATCAAGGCGGCGTCGTCGTGAAAAAACACCGTCATTTCGGCATGAGCATCTCGTGCCGTCTGCCGCAGGTATTCCAGTTCCTCGCCACTGGCATCATATCCGGCAGAGGTAGGCTGTACGCACAGCACTTGCAGTTCCGTTTCGTGGGAATCTGCCAGCCGCCGTCCGGTACGGATCAGACGGTCACAGTCCTTTTGACCAGTAACACAAACCAGTACGGAGGTATGTTTCGGCAGTGTTTTTTTCTTGCTCTTCAAATCCAGCACCTCCTTTCCTTATATACAGGGATATGGGAAAGCATATAGAAGGTTGAAAAACCTTAAAAAAACTATAAATTTTCTCCAATACAAGTATATGCTTTTTCACTGTTTTTATGGGAACTCACCATGTCTATAATGTTAACAAATTGTTAACTAAGGAAACAGGGTCCGCATCCAGCGAGCCCTGTTTCACTGCAAACTATCTTGATTTTTTAGGAGTTTTCCTTCATCAGTCGGGAAAGAGGATCGATCCATTCCCCGTCCTTTTTTATTTCCAGATGCAGGTGTTCTGCTTCTGCAGATTCGCTGGGACACTCCCCTACAGTACCGATTTCCTGCCCGGCTTCTACCTTAGCGCCTTTTTCTACCAGTACTTTTTCGCCTAAGCCACAGTACCAAGCTTCTACGTCGCCGTGGGTAATGACCACAACATGGCCCAGAAGGGAGTCTTCCAGTACATCTGTCACCGTACCGGTCCCCATAGATTTTACACTTTCTCCAGAAGCAGCCTCAAAATCTACCCCATTATGCACTCGCCAATCCTGCATGGTATCGGAAAAAACAGGAGTACCGTCGCTGAATCGTTTGAGCACTTTTTGTCCCACAGGGAAAGAAAGGTCCACCTGGGTGGGAGCGGGGGTGGCGGTGGGAGCCGCTGTAGGAGATGGGGTAGGGCTGGAAGCCACCGAGCCGCCCACTGTTTGGTCGGGAGTGGGGGTAGGTTCCAATTTAGATGTGGTACTTTCCTCTTGGGATGGCAGTTCCGAAATGGATACTTGGGAATCGATATCCGCTGGCTCTTGTACGATGCTGTCATAAGAAGCCCAGGCAGCTACTCCGATAGCGATCAGGCAGATGCCTGCGGCAATGGCAAAACCGCGATTCTGGCGGTTTTTGGAAGAAGGATTTTTTTTATGATTCATAATTCATCAGGCCTTTCCGCGCCCTGCCGGAGATCGCTGCCGGCGACAAAGGTCAGGCGCATTGCATTAATAAGAGATGGACGCTCCTATTTTGGCCTGAAAAAAAGAGAATTATTCCAAAAACGGAAAAGAAACAAAAGAAAAAGGACCGGTGTGCTTTCCGGTCCTTTTCCTTACGTTTAAGGGGTATATTGAGGAGGGTAGAACATGTATCCAAGAATGGTGCGGCTCCATCTGAATACAACCATATTATAGATAAGTTGCACAGATTATTTGTTACGGTGCTGTGAATATATCTTGAATTTTTCCGGGGAAAATTTAAAGAAATTCAAACAAATGTTTTGTGTTTTTTCGCAGTTTATGTTATACTGTAGGTAATAAAAACGATCAGAAAATTTTATGGATAGACAGGAGGCGCTGCGCCATGAAAAAGCTGAGTAAAAGCCAGCAAAAAATATATGACTTTTTAAAGGAGAAGGCCCAGTATGGGATTCCTCCTTCTGTACGGGAGATCTGTGCCGCCACTGGACTAAAATCCACTTCTACTGTGCATGCCCATCTGCGCACGTTGGAGGAGCTGGGATATATTACCCGGCAGGCAGGGCTGAACCGCTCCATTCGCATTGAAGGCTCCGAGGAGGCCATGCAAGTGCCCATTTTGGGCCGTGTAACGGCAGGAATGCCCATATTAGCGGTGGAGGAAATTCAGGGATACCTGCCGTATTCCGCCAATCACGCCGCAGGCAAAGAGCTGTTTGCCCTGCATGTAGATGGCATGAGCATGAAAAACGCTGGAATTCTGGATGGGGATTATGTCATTGCTGAAAAGACTCCCACCGCCGATGACGGTGCAATCGTTGTAGCCATGATCGAGGATGAGGCCACCGTAAAACGTCTGTATAGGGAGAAAGATTGTATCCGTTTGCAGCCGGAAAATCCGGATTTTGACCCCATTTATTCCCGGGATGTGATGATATTGGGAAAAGTGGTAGCTGTGCTGCGCTATTATTAAGTCGCATAGGGGAGAGGATTATCCGGAGAAGCCGGAAAACAAAAGGGAAAAGGTGAAAAAATGAAACTGTCTATTTTTTATGACCATATGCGGGAGGCGTCCCGGCAAACAGGACGTTCTATAGAAGAGATCGCCAAAGAGGTGCACGCTCTTGGCGTTACGGGCGTGGAGGTCATGGAGGTCCAGCTGCTGGAAGACCGCCAGGGCATTCTAAAAGTGTTGGAGGATGCAGGGCTATCGATAAATTGCATTTGCTGTTACGGCGATTTTGGAAATCATCCAGACTTGGCTCGGGCATATGCCATGATCGATTTGGCGAAAGAATGCGGTTTGCCCAAAGTGCTGGTCATTCCAGGATTCCTGAAGGATGGGGATTGCCGGGAGCGGGCCCTTGAAAATATGAAAACGGTTCTCATAGATATGTGTGCTTATGGGAAGCAGCAGGGGATCGTTGTGGGAATGGAAGATTACGACGACAATTCCGCTCCCTTTGCCACTTGGGAAGAACTCAAATGGTTTATGGAAGCGGTCCCGGGAATGAGCTGTATGTTTGATACCGGCAACTTTCTGTACAGCGAAGAGGATGCTCTAAAGGCGTTTGAAGAGCTGGAACCTTGGGTCTGCCATGGTATCCATTGTAAAGATCGCACTTGGGAAAAACATTCCGGAGAAGAGCCGAAAACCACTATACAGGGCAGGGAAATGTATGCCTGTGCTGTGGGGAGCGGATGCTTGCCTATTAAGGAGATCCTCACACGTTTATGGGAAAAAGGATTTTCGGGTTCTTTTACCATTGAGCATTTTGGCGCTATGGATCAGCTTGCCTGTATCCGGGAATCGGCGCGCTGGCTTCTTGCTTTGGAAAGTGCAGTCTTGGGATAAAATTGAAAAATAAAAAGCGGATACCGGAGGATTTACCGGCATCCGCTTTTTGCTTTGCAAGTTATAAAATGGCGCAGAAGAAGCCAGATTACCCCAACTGCTGCAAAAAGAGTTCCGCCAAAAACCAAGATAGTTTTTTTCGGAGAGTGTTTTTTCCTTTTGGAAATATAGATGGCAGTGGGGCCGTCTGCACCGCTGATGATACACACATTTTTCATAGTGTTTTCTCCTCACCCAACATTTGCAGAATGGTTCGGGCTACGGCATTGCCGGGAGCTCCTGCCGGTATCACTAGGTCGGCGGCTTGGCGGTAGAGGGGCATCCTCTGGGCATGAAGGGATTCAATAAATTCCCGGCGGTCAGGGCGCTGGAGGAGAGGGCGCTGGGTGTCGTTTTTCAGCCGTTCCTGTAGAGCAGGCAAAGGCACATCTAATAGGAGGATGAGCCCTCCTTGTTTGAGCAGGTGTGCGTTTTCCGGATTAAGAACCGTACCGCCGCCGCAGGCAATGACAAGATCCTGCCTTTGGGAAAGTATGCGGGCAGCGTCAGTCTCCATTTTTCGAAAGGCAGGCTCCCCTAGCTGAGAGAATATTTCCGAAATGGTCATGGACTGTTCCTCTTGGATAAAAGCATCCATGTCCACAAATTTCCGACCGGAAATAGCAGCTAAACGGCGTCCTACCGTGGTTTTTCCGCAGCCCATAAAGCCACAAAGAATCAGATTTTGTTTCATCATGCACCCTCCTGAAAACGGCGAGACATTTCCTGGGCGGCATTCTCAATAAGTGCTTCTATATCGGAGGCCTGGAAGGAAGATCCGTTCCAAATCTCCTGCGCGGCAACCGCCTGCCACACTAGCATGGCCATGCCGTGAACAGTGGGGATTCCCAAGGCCTGGGCGGTTTGCAGAAGGCGAGTTTCATGGGGATTGTATACAGCGTCAAACACAGCGCCGCAGCAGGCAACTACCTCTGGGGATACGGGGCATTGGTCTACATGAGGAAACATTCCCACGCTGGTGCAGTTGAGGAGCAGGGAGAAAGACTTTTCGGCTGGCTTTAGCTCTGTACGGCTTTCTAAGGCTTGGTAGGAAACAGCCGTATACTTTCCTGTTTTTCCCAATTTCTTAGCGTACAGGGACAGAGAGGCACAGAGATCGCGGGTTTTAGAGAGACTTTCTTCCCGCACAGCAAAAGTGAGGTCAGGCTGTTGGCAAACAGTCGTAAGGGCAAAGGCAATGGCCCGGGCCGCTCCACCGCTTCCCAACAGCAGGCAAGGGCCTTCCGGTGTAATTCCCGACGCTTCCAATGCTTTTAAGCAGCCAATGCCGTCGGTGGTGTATCCAATGGCTTTTCCATCCTGCATCAAAACTGTATTTACCGAGCCGAAAGCCTGTGCTTCCAGGCTGCAATCATCTAGCAGCGGCAGAATGGCCTGCTTGTGGGGGATCGTGACATTGAAGCCCCGAAACTGCCGAAGCGTGGGCATGGATGCGGCCAGCTTCTGGGGGGGAATATCCAGCGCTTGATAAGAACAGGATGTTTTGCTGGAAAGTGAAAATAGCTGTTCATGGATAAAGGGAGACATTGTATGGCCGATAGGATGTCCAATTACTGCAAATTTATTGGAATACTTTATACACATTATACAAAACACTCCTCCGATTATTAAAGCAATAGGAAAAAAACACAATATTTTACATTTTGATATTGACAAAGCCCCTTTTTGCTAATAATATTTTGGTATGGAAAGAGCAAATCGGACCGTTTGCCAGTATTGTACGACGAAAAAACCGTCTGCATTATAGCACATGGGGTCATGATTTGTCCATAGAACCCTTATTGCTGGAGTGCCCCTTTCAAACCTGTTTTGGAAGCATGGTCCAGAGAAATTAGATAAAGGAGGTAAGGGATTATGGTATTTGAGAAGGTGAAGGCTATCCTCAGCGAGCAGTTCGACGTAGAAGAGGATACAATTACCAATGACACCACCATTACTGAGGATCTGGGTGCAGACTCTTTGGATGTGGTAGACCTTCTGATGTCCATCGAGGATGAGTTCGAGATCGAAGTGCCCGACACCGAGATTGAGAATATCAAGACCGTCGGTGAGCTGGTCAAGTACATCGAGGATCACGCCTGATTTCTTGTTGTAGGACGTTTATCCGCTGTCAGCCTCCTTTTGGGGCTGCAGCGGATTTTTGCGTATAGAGAGGCAAATTGATGGATGAAAGTGAATTTCTCTGATTTTGTGTTTTTTTCGGTTGAAATCTCCGGAATGAACCAGTATAATGAAAAGGATTCCAGCGGCATAAGCCGCTAATTTTATCAACAAAGGAGAGTTAAACCTGTTGAGTGATTTTTCATTCCTGACCGATGGCGCTTTGTACATGGTAGAGCACTGGAATATGCTCATCATGTGGCTCATTGGCGGCCTGCTCATCTGGCTGGCCATCAAAAAGGACTTTGAGCCGGCGCTGCTGCTGCCCATGGGGTTCGGCGCGATCCTTGTGAACCTCCCCCTGCCTGGTGTGCTGGGAGAAAACGGAATCGTGCAGTGGCTGTTTGAACATGGCATTGAGGCTTCCGAAGCCTTCCCGCTGCTGCTGTTTGTAGGCATCGGCGCCATGATCGACTTTGGCCCCTTGCTTTCCAACCCCAAAATGCTGCTTTTTGGCGGTGCTGCCCAGTTCGGCATCTTCTTTACGGTGCTGTTGGCTGTACTCCTGGGTTTCCCGTTAAAGGATGCCATGGGTGCCGGCGTGATCGGTGCGGCAGATGGTCCCACCTCGATCCTGGTTTCTCAGCAGCTGCAAAGTAATTATATGGGCGCAATCGCGGTGGCTGCCTACTCCTACATGGCGTTGGTGCCTATCATTCAGCCCATGGCTATTCGTCTGGTCACCACCAAAAAGGAGCGCCAGATCCGGATGCCCTACAATCCGCAGTCGGTTTCTCGCACTACCAAGATCCTGTTCCCCATCGTGGTCACCCTCATCGCCGGCCTGATCGCCCCCTCCTCCGTTTCTCTGGTGGGCTTCCTCATGTTCGGTAACCTGATCCGCGAGTGCGGCAAGCTGGAGACCCTTTCCCAGACGGCACAGGGACCGCTGGCGAACCTCATTACGATTTTCCTCGGCATTACCATTGCCTTCCAGATGCAGGCAGACATGTTCCTCAACTGGGGCACCCTGCTGATTATGGCACTGGGCCTGGTGGCATTTATTTTCGATACCATCGGCGGCGTGTTGTTTGCAAAGCTCTTGAACCTGTTCCTGCCCAAGGATAAGAAAATCAATCCTATGGTGGGCGGCGCAGGTATCTCCGCATTCCCCATGAGCGCCCGTGTGATCCAGAAAATGGCGCTGAAGGAAGACAACCAGAACCACCTGCTCATGCACGCAGTAGGCGCCAATGTGGCCGGTCAGATTGGCTCTGTGGTAGCAGGCGGCATCATCCTGTCTCTGGCCGGAATCTGGGGGTTGATGTAAGATGAATATGATGATGAATTTGCTGGCAAAGGCCTTTGACAGCGCTTTGGGCCCGGTGCAGACGGAAGACATCATGAAGTCCCTGGAACTGATGGGCAAGGGCATGCTGGGCATCTTTGTGGTAATGGTGCTCATCTTTGTGCTGATCTTTTGCCTGAACCGCTTTACCGGCAACAAAAAAGAGGACTGATTCCCCTAGGGGAAGCCCTTGTATCTTAGTAAAATTAAGGAGCGATCGCTTTGGCACAACAGAAAAAAATGGTGGAAGCTATCACGTCCATGGACGAGGACTTCTCCAAATGGTACACCGATATTGTAAAAAAAGCAGAACTGATGGATTATTCCAGCGTGAAGGGCTGCATGGTCATTGAGCCTTATGGCTATGCTATCTGGGAGAATATCCAGAAGGATCTGGATGCCCGGTTCAAAAAGGTAGGGGTACAGAATGTGTATATGCCCCTGTTTATTCCCGAGAGCCTGCTCCAGCGGGAAAAGGACCATGTGGAGGGCTTTGCCCCCGAAGTGGCCTGGGTGACCCAGGGCGGCCAGGAAGAGCTGGCAGAGCGCCTGTGCGTGCGTCCCACCAGTGAGGTGCTCTTCTGCGAACACTATCAGAAGGTTATAAAATCCTGGCGGGATTTGCCCAAGCTGTACAACCAGTGGTGCAGTGTGGTGCGCTGGGAAAAGACCACTCGTCCCTTCCTGCGTTCCTCTGAATTTTTGTGGCAGGAAGGCCACACTATGCACGAGACCGCCGAGGAGGCCGAGGAAGAGACCATGCGGATGCTGAAGCTGTATGAAGCTTTCTACCGCGAGACGCTGGCTATCCCCGCTGTGACCGGCAAAAAGACCGAGAAGGAAAAATTCGCCGGCGCAAAGGCTACCTATACCATTGAACCCATGATGCACAACGGCGTGGCTCTTCAGGGCGGCACCAGCCACTATTTTGGCGACGGCTTTGCCAAGAGCTTCGGCATTGCCTTTACCGGCCGTGACAATACCTTGCAGACCCCGCACCAGACCAGCTGGGGCGTTTCTACCCGTATGATCGGCGCTATCATCATGGTACACGGCGACGACAACGGCCTGGTACTGCCGCCCCGTATCGCTCCCATTCAGGTGGTCATTGTTCCCATTGCTCAGCATAAGCCCGGTGTTCTGGAAAAGAGCCGTGAGCTGGCTGACCGTCTGGGCGAGCAGTTCCGCATTAAGCTGGATGACAGCGAGCAGTCTCCCGGCTGGAAGTTTAGCCAGTACGAGATGCAGGGTGTGCCGCTCCGTCTGGAGATTGGCCCCAAGGATTTGGAAAAGAACCAGTGTGTTTTGGTGCGCCGCGACAACCGGGAAAAGATCTTCGTCTCCTTAGACGAGCTGGAGACCAAGATTCCCGAGCTGTTGCAGGCAGTCCACGATGGAATGTATGAGCGCGCCCTCCAGAACCTCCACGAAAAGACCTTTGTGGCCCATACCCACGAGGAGTTCCTGGATATTGCCGCCAACAAGCCCGGCTTTATCAAGGCCATGTGGTGCGGCGACGCAGCCTGCGAGGAGAAGCTGAAGGAAGAGACAAACGGCGTCAAGTCCCGCTGCATCCCCTTTGAGGAGGAGCATCTGGACGATGTGTGCGTATGCTGCGGCAAGCCTGCCAAGCATATGGTATACTGGGGCCGTCAGTATTGATAAAATAAACCAATCGGTATAAAGCATTAAAAAGGGCCTGTATCCTGGAGTTTTCAGGATACAGGCCCTTTTACTTTCCCTTATTGAATAATTATTTGCGAATTGCCCTTTGCCGGTATTCTCCCGGTGTGCACCCACAGACAGCACGAAAATACCGGGTGAAGTGGCAGATGCTCTTAAAGCCGCACAATGCCGCCGCCTGCTGCACCTGCACGGCCTCGTTGGTAAGCAGGTTTCTGGCCCTGTCCATGCGGGCGGCGAGAAGTTCATCCTTGGGAGAAGCCTCAAAGAACCGCCGGTAATAGCTGTAGAACTGGCTTTTTCCCATATTGACCAGAGCACACATGCGCTGGATGTCCCAATCCTCTTCGCAACGGGAAAGGATGGTGAGCCGGGCTTGTTGAAATTGGGAACGCAGAGAATCGGTGGGGTGGGTTCCCTTTTCCAGCAGCCGTCCGGTGGTAATGAGCAGCCTGCGCAAGAGCAGGTCTATCATCTCTTCCGAGCAGCGGCTGGGGGTGAGGTATTCCTCCTGCAACGCTTGGATTTGCCGGTTGATAGTATCGGGAGAGGCTGGGTAGAAAATTTGGTTTTGCGGGATACCATAGATACTGGGAGAATCTTCTCCGCAAGAAAAATGGATATAGCTATTACGGAAGGTTCCAGCTGCCCGGTAATTTTGATAAGCATCCGGAGAATACAGCAGACAGCTGCCAGCTTCCGCTGTTTCCGTGTGGTCAGAAAAGGTCACGTTCATAGGCGCCAGAAACAGTAAAAACAGCCAATCTCCACTGCCGGAAGGCCGGTAGATCACGTCGGTACTTTGATTTTGCCTGGAAAATTCACAATAATGGATGCGGTACATCCTGGTTTCCCCCTTGTGGGATTTTTTGATTCTTTTTATCAGGGTACACGGAATCGGAGAAAAAGTCAATAAAATCGGATGAATTGCTCTTGTTTTTTTGGCAGGTTTCGGTATGATAAAGGAGAAGAAAAGCGAAATGGGCTGGCAGCTTGCCGGCCGACACAAAAGGAGAAATGCAGCGTGAAAAAAGGCAAGATCGTGATTGATAAGGAATTCATCGTGTCTCAGGTGGACAAGCGGATCTTCGGCTCCTTTATCGAGCATCTGGGCCGCGCCGTGTACGAGGGTATCTATCAGCCAGGCCTTCCCGTTGCCGACGAGCAGGGATTGCGGAAGGATACCATCGACCTGGTGCGGGAGCTGAATGTGCCGGTAGTGCGGTATCCCGGCGGCAACTTTGTTTCCGGATTCCACTGGGAAGACAGCGTGGGCCCCAAGGACCAGCGCCCCTCCAAGGTGGATTTGGCCTGGAATGTCATCGAAACCAACCAGTTCGGCCTGAATGAGTTTGCAGATTGGGCGAAAAAGGCCAATACTGAGGTAATGATGGCGGTAAACCTGGGCACCCGTGGCCCGGAGGATGCCAAAAATCTGTTGGAATACTGCAACTTCAAGGGCGGCACCTACTACAGCGATATGCGTCGGAGCCATGGTTATGAGGCTCCCCACGACATCAAGCTGTGGTGCCTGGGCAACGAGATGGACGGTCCTTGGCAGATGGGCCACAAGACCGCCCACGAATATGGCCGTACCGCAGCAGAGGCGGGCCGTTTGATGAAGATGCTGGACCCCTCTGTAGAGCTGGTGGCCTGCGGCAGCTCCAACCTGGAAATGCCTACCTTTGCCCAGTGGGAAGCTGGCGTGCTGGAGGAGTGCTACGATCAGGTGGATTACCTGTCCCTGCATCAGTACTATGACAACATGAAAAATGATACCCCGGAATTCCTGGCCAGCAGCGTGGGCATGGACCGGTTCATTTCTTCGGTGGTATCCATCTGTGATTATGTGCAGGCCAAGAAGCGTGGCAAGAAGAAGATCAATCTGTCCTTTGACGAGTGGAATGTATGGTATCATTCCAATGAAGCCGACAAGAAGCTGGAGAAGTGGGTACAGGCCCCCCATCAGCTGGAGGATGTTTATAACTTTGAGGACGCCCTGCTGGTGGGCAGCCTGCTCATTACTTTGCTTCGTCATGCTGACCGTGTGAAGATCGCCTGCCTGGCACAGCTGGTAAACGTGATTGCTCCCATTATGACTTCCGATACCGGCGCATGGCGGCAGACCATCTTCTATCCTTTCTGCCACGCCAGCACCTATGCCCGCGGCACCGTGCTCAACACCCTGGTGCAGTCCCCGGTGTATGACAGCCGCTACGGCGATGCTCCGTATCTGGATTCTGTGGTAGTGATGAATGAGGAAGACAATTCCCTCACCGTGCTGGCCGTGAACAAGTCTTTGGATGAGGACATGGAGGTCACCTGTGATCTGCGGCAGTTTGCCGGGTATCGTGTGGCGGATCACATTGTTATGAGCCACGATGATATGAAGGCTGTGAACACCGAGGAAGACCCCTATCAGGTAAAGCCGGTTTCCGGCGGCGTTTCCAAGGTAGAGGATGGACAGCTAACCGCCGTACTGGGCAAGCACAGCTGGAATGTAATCGTTCTGAAGAAATAAACAACCTGACATAACAGAAAACGGCAGATGGGAAAACCATCTGCCGTTTTCTGTTATGTGGAAGAACCGGCGGCTTTGATTTTTTCTGCCAGTTCGTTCAGGTACACCCACCGCTCGGTTTTCTCTTCCAATTTGGCTTCCAGTTCTTCTTTTTCTGCAAGCAGGCCGGGGAGTAAATCAAAACGGGTAGCGTTTTCCTCAATTTCCCGTTCCTTTTGGGCGATGGATTCTTCTAGTGCCGCAATATCATCGTCAATAGTCTCAAATTCCCGCTGCTCTTTAAAGGAAAATTTCAGCTTGGGTTCCCGCTTGGGCTTTTCCTTCTTTTTGGGGGCTTCCTTTACTTCTGCTTCCGGCTGGGGAGCGGCGGCGCGGTAATCGGTATAGCCGCCCAGATAGGGAGTCAGGGTGCCGTCCGGCTCAAACACAAACACATGCTCCGCTGTCCGGTCCAGAAAATACCGGTCGTGGGATACCGACACCACCGCGCCGGAAAAGCTGTCCAGATAGTCCTCTAAGATGGTGAGGGTTTGGATATCCAAATCATTGGTGGGTTCGTCCAGCAGCAGAATATTGGGGGCGGTCATGAGGATGCACAGCAGATACAGCCGCCGTTTTTCCCCGCCGGAAAGCCTGCCCACCAGCGCGTGCTGCATAGCTCCGGGGAACAGGAACTTTTCCAGCATTTGGGAGGCGGTCAGGGTGCCTTCGGGGGTCTCGGTCTGCCAGGCAATATCCCGAATGGTGTCCAATACAGTTTTGTTATCGTCCAGCCCCTCGCACTCCTGGGAAAAATAGCCGATTTTCACCGTTTCGCCAATGCGCACCTCTCCGCTGTCTGGGGGAACGATGCCCTGCATCACCCGCAGAAGGGTGGTCTTGCCGCAGCCGTTAGGGCCGATGATTCCCAGCCGGTCCCGGCGCAGGAGGTTATAGGAGAAATCATGGAACAGTATCTTTTCCCCATAAGATTTGGAAACATTGTCGATCTCCACAATCTTTTTGCCCAGCCGTGTCTGTAAGGAGGAAAGCTCCAACTCCTGCTCTGCTACAGGCGCTTTGGCTGCGTCCTTTAGTTCCTCAAATCGGTTTACCCGGAACTGAGCCTTGGTGGTGCGCGCCCGTGCGCCACGGTGAATCCATTCCAGCTCTTTTCGGTACAGGGCCTTTTTCTTCCGCAGGGAGGCGGCCTCCATAGCCTCTTTTTCCGCCTTCAGTTCCAGGTATTTACTGTAGTTGGCGGGATAGGGGGTTAAAATACCGTTGTCCAGCTCCACCATACGATTGCACACCCGCTCCAAAAAGTACCGGTCATGGGTGACCATGAGCAATGCGCCGCGATAACTTGCCAGATAGGTTTCCAGCCATTCCACGGTGGCGCTGTCGATGTGGTTGGTGGGCTCGTCCAGAATGAGCAGTTCTACCTGTCCGGCCAACGCCGCCGCCATAGCAACCCGTTTTTTCTGTCCGCCGGAAAGAGTGGAGACATCCTGGTCAAAGTCGGTGATTCCCAACCGGGTGAGCATGGCCCGGCATTCAAACTCCGCCGATTCCTTTTGATCTCGGGCAGCATGGCGGAGCACTTCCTGCCAGACGGTGGTGCCGGGGGTGAAGTCCGGGTTTTGGGGGAGATACCCCACCCGCATTCCCGAAGCGGGTATCCGCTTGCCGCTGTCGGTTTCTTCGATACCGGCACACACCCGCAGAAAGGTGGATTTTCCGGTGCCGTTTACACCGATAACGCCTATGCGGTCACCGGTTTCAATGGTTAAATCCACCTGATGCAGAAGGGGCTTTACGCCATAATTTTTTGTAATCTGTTCCAGTGTTAAAACGATCATGGGATTTCCTTTCTATGGTTATGATTTTCTTCTTAATTCTCTTGCTTTGGTTCCCAGCCGCATGGCAGAGGACACCAGCAGAATTCCCAGTGCTAAAGAACCGGCCACTCCCAGGGTGGAAAGCAGGCTTTCCAGAAACAGCTCCGTTTCCCCGTTGATGCCGTATTCCATGGTGTAGTAAATGCCTCCTCCTGGCACCAGGGGGAACAGGGCAATGAGCAGAAATACGGTTACCGGCGTTTTAGTCACCCGGGCCATAATCTCGCAGTACAAAGAGAGCGCCACTGCCGCCAGAAAATAGGAAGCCACGCTTGGCAAAAAGGCGGAGCATAACAGGTAAACGCCCCAGGAAATACCGCCCCCAAGCCCTACCGGAATGAGCCGTTTTCCCTGAATATTAAAGATGATGGAATAGCCGATACAGCCGATAAAGCTGTACAGGCAGGGCAGCAGCCCATCTTTTAAAATTGTAATCCAATCCATAGCTGCCTCCTTATAATCCGGGAATGAGCCTTGCGCCATAGACCGCAATCACGGCGCCCAAGGCAATAAACACGGCGATGAGAAATACCTCCGCGATTTTCGCCACGCCAGACATCAAATCCCCCGCCAGAATATCCCGGATGCAGTTGGTGAGGGCAATACCCGGCACCAGATTCATGAGCACGCCGATAATGACTTTATCCGCATTGCTTGCCAGTCCCAGCTTTACCGAAAGAATGGCCAGGGTGCCGATGAGAAAGCTTTCCACCATCAAGGAGAAAAACTGGTTGGCTTCCAGCTTGTTAAGGAGGAATTGCAGTAAACATACCAGCACCCCAATGGGAAAGGCACAGGCTGCATCCAAAAAATTTCCGCCGAAGATGAGGGCAAAGGTAAAGCCCACCAACGCCCAACCCAAACAGGTAAGGGGAAGGGAATACACCGGCCTGTTGGGAATTTTAGAGAGTTCTTCCCGCACAGCGGAAAGTTCCGGTTTTTCCCGGCATACCCGCCGGCACAGGTCGTTGACCGCCATGACTTTATCGAAATCTGTCCCCCGGGAACGCACCCGGACGCTTTTGGAGATATTTTCCCCTTCCGGGGTAACAATAGTGGCGATAATGGTAGTAGGAACGCAGTAGACTTGGCCGCTGACCTCATATGCAGCGAAAAAGCGTTCCATGGATTCCTCCACCCGATAGATCTCGGCGCCATTTTGCAGGAGCAGGCGACCGATATCGGCGGAGAGGTTCAGTAGTTCATGATAATCCAACAGAAAGACTCCTTTGGTTAAGAAAATAGCAAAGGTAAAAGTTTGGCGCGGAGCGTATTACAGAGTCCAGAGAGACTTAGTCTCTCTGGCGGGAGTATGAGGGCAGCGCCCTCATCACAGCGAAGCGCAAGCGAGCTCATAAAAACGCGAAGCCACAAAAACAGGATGTTGTTTGCACTCGAAGCAAGAATTGCCGAAGGCAAGGCGAGCCCTGAGAGAGCACCGCTTCCGTATGGGAAAATGTTTTTTCTGATTCCCGCTTATCTCCTAAAAGTGGAGGGCTATTTGTCCGTTTCCTATCGGGCAGCTTTTTCCATCGCCTGCCGGCTCGGTCGGCGCCTTATTGTGTGCCACTGGCACACGGCGCCCCTTTGGAAACCGTATAACGCTCCGCGCCAAGTATAGCACATTTTCCGTTTTGAAACAATCCGCCGCCCTCCTTGCATTTTTGTCCCTAATCTTTTATAATATACCCGGAAGTCTCCCTTGCTTTTTGTGCCCCGGAACTGCTTGCAGAACGGCAACGCACCTTGAAAAAGCTTTGGATGTACTTCCCTCAAAATAACGCGCTGCATCCCCATGGAGCAGCAGCAGGAGGAATACTTATGAAAAAACAAACATCCACCAAAAGCCGCGGCCTGTTCCACAAGGACAATATGCAGGATACCATCCTGCTTTGTCTCTTTATCGCCATTATTCTGATTTTGGCGTTCACCCCGTTGGGCATGATCCAGCTGCCCCTTATCAAAGCCACCATTCTCCATGTGCCCGTCATCATCGGGTCGGTATTGTTTGGGCCGAAAAAGGGCGCGGTGCTGGGATTTCTCTTTGGCCTGTGCAGCTTTGTGAGCAACACCTTTACCCCCACAGCCTTATCCTTTGCCTTTTCTCCTGCGATTACCGTTCCGGGAACCGGCAGCGGCAACTGGCTGGCCCTGGTGATCTGCTTTATCCCCCGTATCCTGGTGGGCGTGCTGCCTTGGTTTGTGTTCCAGCTTCTCCGCCTTCCCTTTAAAAAGGAGAACTATCAGCTGCGTACCATCCAACTGGTGATTACCGGCGCGGTGGGTGCTTTTGTCAATACAGGATTTGTAATGAGCCTGATTTATGTGCTGTTCCGGGATGCTTACGCTTCTATGAAGGGGGTAGGCGTTGATGCGGTTCTAGGCCTGATTA
Source organism: uncultured Clostridia bacterium (assembly GCA_944380795.1). Taxonomy (GTDB): domain Bacteria; phylum Bacillota; class Clostridia; order Oscillospirales; family Acutalibacteraceae; genus Heritagella_A. The sequence continues at coordinate 48,550 of CALWIS010000012.1, forward strand.
TGGGTGTGGTGGCAACCAATGGCGTGCCGGAGGCTATTGCCGCCGCTGTGCTTACCGGTGCCGTATGCCTGCCTATGCAGAAGCTCATGAAGCGCGACCCGCTGAAAAGCGGTGCTCCCAAAGAATAAGCAACACTGAGGTGAAATACTATGATCGTCGCCATTGATATGGGCAATACCAACGCGGTTATCGGCTGTATGGAGGGGGAAAAGCTGATCTTTACCTCCCACATCAGCACCGACCGCTCCAAAACTGTGGATGAATACGCCCTGCTTTTCAAAGGTATTTTTGAAATGAACCACATTGACCCCAAAACACTGGATGGGGGAATTATTTCCTCTGTGGTGCCCATGCTGCGGCCGGTGCTCCGGGATGCGGTAAAGATGCTCACCGGGAAAAAGCCCCTGCTGATAGGAGCTGGGGTCAAGACCGGTTTGAATATCAAAATCGACAATCCTGCCCAGCTGGGCGGCGATCTGGTAGTGGCGGCAGTAGCCGCCTGCGCAAAGTATCCCCGTCCCATTGTGATTTTTGATATGGGGACCGCCACCACTGCTTCGGTCATCGACCAAAACGGCAGCTATCTGGGCGGAATGATTATACCCGGCCTGCGGGTGGCGGTAGACGCCCTTTCTGCCCGGGCTTCCCAGTTGCCCTTAAATATCAGTCTGGAAGCTCCGGAACACCTCATCGGCACCAATACCATCGACTGTATGCGCTCTGGAGCCATCTACGGCAATGCTGCTATGATTGACGGGATTATCGACCGGGTGGAGGAAGAACTGGGCGCACCGGTTACGGCAGTGGCTACCGGCAATCTGGTTTCTTTGGTAACGCCTTATTGTGAGAGAAGAATCCACGAGGAGCCAGATCTGCTGCTGCGGGGACTGGGGCTTCTCTATGAAAAGAATTGCCACAAAGGGAGCGGTGCTGCGTCTCGGGAGGTGGAGTCATGATTTTAGCGGTTGACATTGGCAATACGCAAATCGTGGTGGGCTGCTTGGAGGGGGAAACGCTGGTTTCTTCCTTCCGCCTGGCCACCGACCGTTCCCGCACGGCGGAGGAATACACGCTGCTCCTTTCCGGCATTTTTGCCATGCGAGGAATTTCCGCCGATAACATCGACGGTGGTATTGTGTCCTCGGTGGTGCCGGTGCTCCGCCCGGTATTCCGGGACGCTATGGAGCGCATTACCGGCAAGCGTCCTCTGGTGGTGGGGGCCGGTGTCAAAACCGGTTTGAATATTAAGACCGATATTCCCGCACAAGTAGGCAGTGACCGCATTGTAGATGCAGTGGCGGCCTGCGCCAAATACCCCTTGCCTATTATGATTATCGACATGGGAACTTCCAGTACCATTTCCGTTATTGACCGGAAAAAGAACTTTTTAGGAGGCATGATTATCCCCGGCCTGCGGTTGGCAGTAGACGCTCTTTCGGCAAGGGCTTCACAGCTGCCCCAAAACATCAGTCTGGAGCCGCCGGAAAAGATGATCGGCACCAATACCCTGGATTGCATGAAATCCGGTTCGGTGTATGGCAGCGCCGCCATGCTGGACGGCCTGATCTCTCGGGTAGAGCGAGAATTAGGCGAGCCGGTCACGGTAGTGGCTACCGGGGGCAATATCTCCATGGTGGCGCCTCTATGCCGGAAAAAGCTTCATGTGGAGCCGGATTTATTGCTCCACGGATTGCGGATTCTATACCAGAAAAATCAAAAAAAGTAAGCTGACAAATCAAGCGCCCGTATGGGATACGGGCGCTTTTTCCGTACTAGATAAAAAAGGAGAAATCTATGACTGAGACACGAAAAGAACAGCTTTCCCGTACCGCCCTTTTGCTGGGGGAATCTGCCATGGAACGGCTGGCACATGCCCGGGTGGCGGTATTCGGCATTGGCGGTGTGGGGGGCTATGTGGCCGAAGCCTTGGCCCGCAGCGGCATTGGCGCGCTGGACCTCATCGATGGGGATACCGTCTCCCTTTCCAACCTGAACCGGCAGATCATTGCCCTGCACAGCACAGTGGGTCGCCCCAAAACCGAAGTGATGGCGGAGCGTATTCGGGACATCGACCCCGATATTAAATTAACACTCCATACCTGCTTTTTTACCCCGGACAATGCCAAAGAGTTCGACTTCACCCAGTACGACTATATTGTGGACGCGGTGGACATGGTGACGGCAAAAATTCAGCTGGCGGTGCAGGCCCAGGAGGCTGGGACACCCATTATCAGCAGTATGGGTGCAGGCAACAAGTTGGACCCCTCTGCTTTTGTGGTGAGCGATCTTTACAAAACCAGCGTGTGCCCTCTGGCCCGGGTCATGCGTCGGGAGCTGAAAGCCAAGGGCATCCGTAAAATGAAGGTGGTCTACTCCAAGGAGGAGCCTCAAAAGATCGAGACCCAAAAGGAAAACGGGCGGCACATCCCCGGCAGTATTGCCTTTGTTCCCTCGGCAGCCGGGCTGGTGTTGGCGGGTGAGGTCATTCGGGAACTGTCGGGAATCTGACACAACAAGAAAAGTGCCCCGCAGCATGAAAGCTTGCGCAGGCGCTTGAAACATCGTATAATATAGGCTATGTTCAGGGCTTTTTCTTTACGCCCATCCGAGATTCCGCATTTTGGACAAGATTCATCAGGGAAGCAGCAAACAGAGGATAGTCCTCCGAAAGAGATTCCGGCGTCATGGCAGGAGCGGCGCCTTTTTCCAGGCCCTCCATTTCCCCGGCCTTTTCTCCCTCTGCTAGGCAGGCAGCGTTGGCCTCTGCAATGCTCTGAGCGGCATCCGCCAGACCATTGTACAGCTTTTCCGGTGCGGCAAACATTCCCTGTGGGTTTTTGGGATTGGCGGAATACAAAAGACGGAACGCTTTGTATACCGACACATTGAGGTATGCTGACACCTCGCCGGTTAGGTATTTATTATTGCATTTTTGCAGTTCGCCAAAAATCACATTCAGAGAATTGGCCAGCAGCTTTTTGTTGAGGAGGGGCAGAAGGCTCCCCTTCATGCGGTTTTCCTTTCCCGCTGCATCCGGTTCCGGAATGTCCTCCAAGGTGATGGTGGCTCCCGTTTTATCCGGTGAACGACCCAGCAGATAGTCACAGGAGACCTGATAATAATCTGCCGCACGGACTACGAAATCCAAGCCACATTCCCGTATTCCCTTTTCATAGTGGGAAAGAAGCGCCTGAGAAACCCCCAGTTCCTCCGCTGCCTTCTTCTGACTGAGTCCCCGCTCTTTCCGTAAAAGAGTCAGGAGTCTCGGAAAATGTTTGTTCATACTCTCCTCCGCTCATCCCGTATTTTGTCCGTTCCTGTCGGCTGTTTCCGCATTTACCCGTCGAAAAAAATCGAATAACGTACAGTAAAGTATACCGCAATTACAACATTTTGTAAAGCGCTATATATAGTATATTCTGAAAAAAGGAGCACATTTTATGAAGTCCTATCTCATTCATTTGATCCGTCACGGCGCTTCTGCCGGAAATTTACAGGGGCAATACATTGGCCGCACCGATTCTCCCCTTGCCATGGAGACTGTCAAAAAGCTGGCCGAACTGAAAAGCAGCTATGAATACCCCCCGGCTGATGCCTTTTATACCAGCCCCAGTACCCGCTGCCGGGATACCCTGACTATCCTGTATCCCGGGGAAAAGCAGGTGGATGTGCCCGGAATGGAGGAATGCGATTTTGGTGACTGGGAGGGAAAGACTGCCTCAGAACTGCAAAAGAGCGACCCCGCCTTTGCCCAATGGATGGCAGGCGGCCCCCAGGTCTCGCCGCCTAACGGAGAGGATGGAGCGGTATTCATGCACCGGGTGTGCGCCGCTTTTGAAAAGCTGGTGGAGGATCTGATCCGCACCCACACCTATCGTTCGGTGCTGGTGATCCCCGGAGGTGTGATGATGACCCTCCTCAGCGCCTATGGCCTTCCTAAAGCTCCTTTCTACGACTGGATGTGCGAGCCGGGCTGCGGCTATTCTCTGCGGATTACTCCCAGTCTGTGGATGCGGGGGATGGTGGCCGAAGTGTATGAGACGTTGCCCCGAAGCGGCGAGGAGCCGGCCCCCATGGACCACACCGTCATCGACTTGGCCCGAGAAGCCGCCGACCGGGCGTATGGCAAGCATGATGCAGAAAAAGAGTCTGCATCCGAGGAAAAGCAATCATAATATTTTATTTGTGGTGAAATCGCTAGGAGTTCTTTGGGGTATCAGCAAGGAGGGGGACCGATGGATTCACAATATATGACACATCCACAGCGGTGGAGGGAAACCTGCGACCCTTTCGCTTTAGAGTATCATAGCTTTCAACTAAAGGAGGTTATGGGGTATCCTCACGCGGGAAATGATGTGTTTTATGTCCGTGGCGTGGTGAACGGCAGCGAGACTACAGCATACATTAAGGTTGCCCGGCAAGAGGGAGCCAATATTGAAAATGAAGTGAAGATACTGGCGCAGCTTGACGCACCTGTCTTTCCCAAAGTATTGGATTACGACCGCGAGCATGGACGTTTTTCCGTTACTGCCGATATGCCGGGATTGCGCTTATCCGCGATTGTAGGTGACAACAGGGATTTAGTGTCTCTTTCTTATATGGAGGAATACGGAGAAGCGCTAGTCCGGCTGCATCAATTAAAACTATCGGCAAAGTCCCAGACTGACAGGAAATTTTATCATTGCCCAGCAGAAGAATTATTAGAAAAACTGAACCTGTCCTTTCTATCTAATTTTTTTGCCAGTAAACCAAAGGTTGGAGAAACCGTGTTTTGCCACGGCGATTTCCATTATGCCAACATTCTTTGGAAAGATCATCATATAAGCGCGATCCTTGATTTTGAGCTTGCTGGGTATGGCAATCGGGATTTTGACATTGCGTGGGTGTTGTTCCTTCGTCCTGGTCAAAAATTTTTAAGGACCAAAGAGGAGCGAATGCGTTTTATAAAGGGGTATCAGAAGCACGGAAACTGCAATGTGGAGGCAGTAAAATATTATATGGCACAATGTTATGTATATTTTCTATGCTTTAGTGCTGATGATGCCGATTACTGCGAATACGTACGGAACTGGCTGAATCAAAATTGCCGATAATATTTGGAGGTATAGTCTTGTCTATTTTATTCTCAAGTCTCGCTTTTTTGGATGATAGAGAGTATAATAGGAATAAAACCTCGGTAAAAATTGTGTGAAAGGGCGGAACATACTATTATGAACAGAGAACCGATCTTAGTGGTTATGGCGGCAGGAATGGGAAGCCGGTACGGTGGTATGAAACAGATCGACCCTGTGGGAAAAAATGGGGAGATCATCATCGACTATTCCTTGTTCGACGCTATGCGCGCTGGCTTTAAGCGTGTAATTTTTATTATCCAGCGGAAAAATGAACAGGATTTCCGGGAGGTCATCGGCGACCGTATGAGCCGCTATATGGAGGTGCAATACGCTTTCCAGGATCTGGAAGATTTGCCGGAAGGCTACTCTCTGCCGGAGGGAAGAGTAAAGCCCTGGGGCACCGGCCATGCTGTGCTGGCCTGCCGCAAGCTCATCGACGCACCCTTTGCCGTTATCAATGCCGATGATTTTTATGGTCGGGAGGCCTTTGCCGCTATTTACCGGTTCCTCACCTCTCTGCAGCAGGAGGAAACTGGCCGCTTCGCTATGGTGGGGTATATCCTGAAAAACACCCTGACAGACAACGGATATGTATCCCGGGGTATATGTGAATTGCAGGGAGATCTTCTGTCCGGGATTACCGAGCGCACCCGCATTGAAAAGGCTCCCAACGGTGCCCGCTACAGTGAGGACGGAGGGGAAAGCTGGGTGGATATCGACGAAAACAGCGTGGTGTCCATGAATCTGTGGGGCTTCCCCGCCACCTTTATGGCAGAGCTGGAAAACCGCTTCAGCGCCTTTTTGGATACCGCCTTGCAGGAGAACCCCATGAAGGGGGAATACTTCCTGCCGGGTGTGGTGAACCAGCTTTTGGGAGAAGAAAAAGCTCGGGTAGAGGTGCTTCGCTCCCATGATAAGTGGTATGGCGTTACTTACCGAGAGGATAAACCGGTGGTGCAGGAGGCCCTGCGGGCTATGACCGAGGCCGGTGTGTACCCTGACCCCCTGTTTGATTAAGGAAGGGCTTATGGAATCTACTATCCTGACCAATATGTGTATGGTAATGGACGCAGAAGGCAAAGTGTTGGTGCAGATGCACGGGGGAGACTGGAAAGGCTGGTGCTTTCCTGGCGGTCATGTGGAACCAAAGGAGTCTTTTGTAGAATCTGTCATCCGGGAAGTCCGGGAAGAAAGCGGGCTGACCATCCAAAATCCCAAAATCTGCGGGGTCAAGCAGTTTTTTCTGGAGGATGGCTGCCGATACGTGGTGTTGCTTTTCCAGGCGCGGGAGTTTACCGGCCATCTGCGCAGCTCTTCGGAAGGGGAAGTGCGCTGGATGTCTTTGGAAGAACTGAAAAATCAGCAGATGCCCTCCGGCTTTCGGGAAATGCTCCCGGTGTTTTTAGATGACTCCAAGCAGGAATTTTATTGGGGCGAAGATCAAACGGGTATCTATTTATAAAACAAAGGCCGCTGCCTGTAAGACCATATTGTCTACAGGCGGCGGCCTTGCTTTTTAGTCCAGCTTTTGAATCTCCCGATAAATTTCCTGCATCTTCACGTCAATGTCGGCAATAGCGGCAGCGCTTTCCAACATAGCCGTGCAAATGTCCGCGGGGATGTTCTTTTCCGATTTATACCGCAGGTCATGCTCTAGGCTGGCCCAGAAATCCATGGCCACCGTGCGGATCTGCACTTCCACGGTGACCTGCTCGGTACTCTCAGATAAGAATACCGGGATAGAGAGGTCCAGATGCAGGCTGCGGTAGCCATTATAGTTGGGGTGCTTGATATAGTCCTGCACCTTTACCAAATGAATATCCGACTGCCGAAGAAGCATGTCCGCCACATCGTACACGTCGTCGATGTAACAGCATACTACTCGGATTCCGGCAATGTCGTTGAGGTTTTTCCGGGCGGATTCTATGCTGACCTCGCATCCTCTTTTTTTCAGCTTTTTCAAGATACTGGCAGAGGATTTCAACCGGCTTTCAATATGATGGATGGGGTTGCGGGCAAACCGCACATTAAAATCTTCGTTGAGGATTTCCAGCTTGGTCTGGATCTCCCGGATAGCGGCGCTGTACAGATGCTGCAGCTCCAAAAATTCCCGCAAGTTTTTAAAAAGTTCGCTTTCAGCCGGTTCGGTGGAAAGGTTGGTCTGCGGGGTAGTAAGACTGGCCATGATTTTCCTGTCCTTTCTGTATCTGCGTGGCACTTTCCCAACCAAAATAATTGATGGGAAAAATCTCAGCTTCTTTTTCTATGATACCAGACGGGGAGGGAAAAGTACAGCGTTTCCTAGGGAAAAGGACGACCTCTCACCATTTTTTGTGCTGCTGCATACATTGGGGAGAGTGGGATCGTCTCAACAACGTCCCGCCAAAAAACAGAGAGGAGAATCCCATATGAATATTTACAGGCCGTCCGAAGGATGCGGATGCCGCTGTGGGGATTCATGCTGGCCCAAACCGGGCCCCGGCTGCCCTCCTGACCCGTGTTGCCGTCCCGATCCCTGCTGCCCGCCTGGACCCTGCTGCATTCCAGGACCTACGGGCCCTCGGGGACCGGCGGGTCCTACCGGGCCCCAGGGCATACAGGGGGTTCAAGGCATTGAGGGTCCCACAGGTGCAACAGGCGCGACCGGCCCCAGCGGCGCAACGGGTGCAACAGGTCCCAGCGGCGCAACTGGTCCTACTGGCCCGACCGGCTCTAGCGGCGCAACTGGTCCTACTGGCCCGACCGGCCCTAGTGGCGCAACTGGTCCTACTGGCCCGACCGGCCCTAGCGGCACAACGGGTCCCACTGGTCCTACTGGCCCGACCGGCCCGACCGGCCCGACCGGTCCCAGCGGCCCGACCGGTCCAACCGGTCCAACCGGTCCTACTGGTTCTGATGGAACAGATGGAGCCGCTGCCACAGTAAAGGTAGGGACGGTGACTACCGGTGATCCTGGTACACAGGCCGCCGTGGTAAACTCCGGCACCGACCAAAATGCGATTCTAGACTTTACCATTCCTCAAGGGGAAAGCCAACCGGTACAACTGCTGTCATCGTACTCCACTGCCCCACAAAGCGGAACTTCCGGCGCCCCCTTGCTCTTTGACAAAAATTCTTCCACCTATGGAAGTGCTATTTCCCACACTGATGGCAGCGGAACCTTTACGATCCAGCAGCCTGGGGTGTATATGGCTTCTTTCAACGGGGCAATGTCGCCAGATAGCCAAGCGTCGTTCCCTCTGAATATAGGTGTCTCCCTGTCTCAGGGAGGCAGTACTGTACCGGGAGCTGCTTCGCAGCATACTTTCCAAAACTCCTCAGAAACGGCCACGGTGGCTTTTACCTCCCCTGTTACCGTTTCTTCCGCCCCGGCTACTGTACAGGTAATAGGTTCTGGAGGTCCGTACGTGTATGGCACCACCTCCTTGACCCTGAACCGGCTGGGGGATATTCCTTCCACAGACGCATAATAGTTATTACGGAAAAGCACACCATGTTCAAAGAGGGAGGGCCCTGGCCCTCCCTCTATGCTTTTTAGAAGGGAGGAGCGGGAATGGTCACTATCAGTCTTTGTATGATCGTAAAAAA
>CALWIS010000013.1 GCA_944380795.1 uncultured Clostridia bacterium
TCCAGGCCAATCTGGGCTCGGATGTGGCCATGGCTTTTGACGAGTGTGTGGAGAATCCGGCTACCTACGAATATGCCAAGGCATCCTGCGCCCGCACTGCCCGCTGGCTGGAACGCTGTAAGGCAGAAATGGCCCGCCTCAACAGCCTGCCGGATACCCTCAATCCTCACCAGATGCTTTGGGGGATTAACCAGGGCTGCACCTTTGAGGATCTTCGGGTAGATCACATGAAGCGCATCCGGGAATTAGATCTGGACGGCTATGCCATCGGCGGCCTGGCAGTAGGGGAGCCGGCAGAGGTGATGTATCAGATCATTGAGGCGGTCACGCCCCATATGCCGGAAGATAAGCCCCGGTATCTTATGGGAGTGGGAACGCCTGCCAATATTCTGGAAGCGGTCCGCCGAGGCGTGGATATTTTTGACTGCGTTATGCCTACCCGGAACGCCCGCCATGCCCATATCTTTACTATGGAGGGTGTGCGGAATATGATGAACGCCAAATACACGTTGGATGAAAGCCCTCTGGACCCTGCCTGTGACTGCCCCGTGTGCCGCAACTTTACCCGGGCTTACCTCCATCATCTGTTTAAGGCGGGGGAGATGCTTGCCATGCGTCTGGCGGTGCTCCATAACCTATATTTCTACAATACCCTGATGGAAAAGATTCGAAATGCGCTGGATGAAGGTTGTTTTGAATCTTTTTACCGCGCCAATATCGAAAATCTTTCCAAAAGACTCTAAATTGTCCGGAAATGGCTTGAAACCTTTGGAAATCCCTGTTATAATTGAAGCATTCTGTTGGAGGTGTAAATAGTAAAATGAACCAGTTTTTTCTTTTGTCACAGGAAGGCAGCAGCACCAGCAGCATTATTATGATGGTAGCTATGTATGCCCTGCTTTTTGGCGCTCTGTACTTCATCTTCTTCCGTCCCCAGTCTAAGAAGAGAAAGAAAGAGGACAAGATGCGTAAGGACGCGCAAATCGGCGATGAGATCACCACCATTGGTGGTATTTGCGGTCGTATTGTAGGCATCAAAGAAGACACCGATACCCTGATTATTGAAACCGGTACCGATCGCAGCAAAATGCGTATTAAGCGTTGGGCCATTGGCAGCGTGGATACTATCCACGACGACGCAGAATAAAATTTACGCCATAAGAATAAAAGCCCCCTGTGTAGAATATCTATCCATCAGATAGGATTCTGACAGGGGGGCTTTTTTATGAAAAAAGGAGACAATCATCAAAATCCCATAGGCCCGTTAGTCCGGGCTTCCTTACTTGGATGTGGATGTGGTGCGCTGCTGTGCAGTTTGCTTTTGCTGCTTGCTGCCGCAGTGCTAGCTTCTCTCGACCAAATACCGGAAGCTGCGCTGCAGCCTATTGTCCTGATAGCCGCAGTAGCGGGAGGTTTTTTTGCGGGTTTTATCAGCGCGCGGTTTTTAGGCCATATGGGGCTTATTGTGGGAATCAGCGGATCATTCCTATTGCTTTTGATAATCATGGGGATCAGCTTGCTGCTTCCAGATGGAGACTGCCTGCTTCCTTCTGCCATTACCAAAGCCTGTGCAATCTTACTTTCCGGCGCCCTTGGCGGAATGGTGTCTGTGGGAAAAAGAAAGAAAATCCGCAGAAGATAGGAAAATGGGCTTTCTTTTGTCCTGTAGTTGTGATATAATAAATAAAACTGGGCGTTGGGGAGAATCCCCGCCCTGTATTGCTAACTCGGAAACGGAGGTTTTTTATTCATGAAGCAGATCAAGACTTTGAATCAGGCTAACCTGAAGGAAAGCGCTGTAAAGGGTGGCTGCGGCGAATGCCAGGCTTCCTGCCAGTCCGCTTGCAAGACTTCTTGCACAGTTGCAAACCAGAAGTGCGAGCACGCTGACAAGTAAGAGCTTTTCAGAGGGCAGTCGGGGAAGGCGGTTGTTCGCCTTCCTTTTGCCGGAATACTTTCTTTAAGGGACAGCCCAGTCGTTGTCCCTTAAATTATGTGTAAATGGAGATCGAAACAAATGATACATAAGTACACTTTAAATGGGTATCGGATCGTATTGGATACCAACAGCGGTGCAGTTCATATCTTTGACGAAGCCCCCTATGAGATGCTGGATTATTTAGAGGACTCTGTTCCGGATGAGCCTCCGGTGGCCCTAAAGGAAGCTTTGGCAGACCGTTGGGACCAGGCCACTTTTGACGAGGCTTATGAGGAGTTAAAGGAATTGTATCGCCAGGGCCTGCTTTTTTCAGAGGATGGCTACGAGCGCTTCTCTGATATGATGGTGAAATCCCCGGTAAAGGCAATGTGCTTGAATGTGGCTCATGACTGCAATCTGCGCTGCGAATATTGTTTTGCTGCCAAAGGCGATTTTGGTTGTGGCCGTAAGCTGATGCCTTTGGAAGTGGGGAAGAAGGCCATCGACTTTTTGATCGAACATTCCGCAGGGCGCCGCAATCTGGAAATGGATTTCTTTGGCGGAGAACCGCTGATGAACTGGGAGGTCGTAAAGGAGCTGGTGCTCTACGCCCGGGAGCAGGAAAAGCTGCATGATAAGAATTTCCGCTTTACCATCACAACCAACGGCCTGTTGCTGACGGATGATAAGATCGATTTTATCAATAAAGAGATGTCTAACTGCGTGCTTTCTCTGGATGGCCGCAAGGAAGTAAATGACCGGCTGCGGGTACGCGTAGACGGCACTGGCTGCTATGACCAGATCGTGCCGAAATATCAGAAGCTGGTGGCCCAGCGCGGGGATAAGGATTATTATGCCCGCGGCACCTTTACCCGCTACAACTTAGATTTCACCAAGGATGTACTGCATATGGCTGATCTGGGCTTTGACCAGGTTTCGGTAGAGCCGGTGGTTTCCGACGAAAAGCTGGATTACTCCATTAAAGAGCAGGATCTGCCTCGGGTATTCCAGGAATACGAGACTCTTGCCAATTCTATTTTGCAGCGCCGGAAAGAGGGGAAAGGGTTTAACTTTTTCCACTTTATGATCGACCTGAACCAGGGTCCCTGCGCCATCAAGCGCCTGCGTGGCTGTGGATGCGGCAACGAATATGTAGCGGTTACGCCAGAAGGTGATATTTATCCCTGCCATCAGTTTGTTGGGGATGAGCAGTGGAAAATGGGAAGCGTACTGGACGGGAGCTTTAATTTACCCATGAAAGAGCGCTTTGCCAAGGCCAACGTGTATTCTAAAACCGATTGCAAAAACTGCTGGGCTAAATTCTATTGTAGCGGCGGTTGTAACGCCAATAACTGGCAGTATGAGGGAGATATCCTTCACTCCCATGGAATTTCCTGTGAACTAGAGAAAAAGCGCTTGGAATGTGCAATTATGATTCAGGCTGCCCAAGCAGAAATGGAATAAAAAAGTTCTATCCGGGAAGAAGGGAAAGCCTTTTTCCCGGATTTTTTTGGTCTTTTTGGAATATACGCTTTTTTGAATAAATATTAATTTAAGCGCAAAATCACAAGTTTACATAATATTATGCAGTTTACATAATATTTTTATGGTTTTTCTGCGGATTGCATAAACTTGTCAGAACGTGTATATTGGATATTGCGTTGCTGTCGAAAAAAGGGTATAGTAATAAAAAGGAAAGAATTAACAGCAGTTTTCTTCTGTCATGTTTTCTCCTCTGTCTTCATATAGTTCTATACCATTATGGCAAAGGATTGATGAAGATGACTTGGGAAAAACAACAGCAGCCCGTTCAAACTCCGCCCCATTATCACCATCGACCGTTTTGGTGGGTGGTAGGTCCTTTCCTATTTTTATTGGGTATGACTGTAGGCGCAATTTTATGTGGATGTATACAGGAGGAAACCCTATCACATTTGGATTTCCTTTTTCAAACCGACTTTAAAATGCGAATGGAAGACCCGTTTGCAGGGGCTTTTATTTCGTCCACTGCTTCCTCTTTTTTGCTAATGGCTTTTTGCTACCTTAGCGGAATGGCCTTATGGGGGATATTGCTTTTGCCTGCAGCGCCTTTACTGCGTGGGATTGGGGTCGGTCTAATTGCTGGGCATTTATATGCTGGATATGGAATGACCGGCATTTGCTTTTTCCTATTTGGTTTTCTCCCTGGTGCTCTTATTAGCTCTCTGGGGATTTTTTTAGCCGTTCAAGAAAGCTGGAATTTGGGAAAAAAGCTTCTTTATCAAGAAAAGCCTGTGCTTTATCTGGGAAAGTACTCTGTACGATTTGGTTTGTTTATGATTCCTTGCCTAATAGGCGCTGCCGCCGATTGGCTTTCTGCCGTTATCTGTTCCTCTTTCTTTTCTTTCTGATCGTTAAATTTATGGTGGGGAGTGGTAATATGTCTGATTACGGAAAAGCGTTCCATGATTATCTTGTCTCGAAAAATGTTTCCCTCAATACATTGGATTCTTATCAAAGAGATGTGGAACATTTTTTAAATTTTCTAGCTAAGGAAGGCATCCAACTTCCAGAAAAAGCAGATGAAGCGGTTTTGGAAAAATATTTTCATTATCTTCAGGAGTTAAAGCGATCCGCTTCTACCATTACCCGTAATTTAGCTTCTGTCCGCTCTTTTTATCAATATCTCATGTATTTGGGAATCGCCCACAGTAATCCGGCTAAGGGAATCAAGCTGGAAAAAGGAAGCAAAAAATTACCCCAAACTCTCACCCAACAGGAAACAGAACGACTGCTGATGCAGCCGGATACAACAGATGCCAAAGGCTGTCGAGATAGGGCAATGTTGGAATTGCTTTATGCTACAGGAATTCGGGTATCCGAGCTGATTGATCTCAATGTGGGGGATGTTCATTTAAACGAGGGAATGTTATACTGCCATACTCCCAAATCGGAACGTACGATCCCCATCTATCCTGCAGCTATAACTGCTATTTCCGATTATCTGCATCGGGTGCGGGAACATATCGTAGCAGAAAACCCCCGAGAGTCAGCTCTGTTTCTCAATTTGAACGGAAAACGGTTGACTCGTCAGGGATTTTGGAAGATCGTTAAGAATTACGCCCACAATGCTGGAATCACTAAAGAAATCACCCCTCACACTCTTCGACACTCTTTTGCACTGCATCTGCTGGAAAATGGGGCACAACTAAAGGACATCCAAACGATGTTGGGTCACGCCGACATTTCTTCCACACAAATTTACGTTCAGTTATTGGACAATCACGTAAAAGAAGTGTATAATAGTTACCATCCTCGTGCCAAGCTGTAATAGAAAGATCGGCACAGGTGTAAATATCTGTAGGAGTGATTGAATTTTGGCAAACTTTGGACTTTTCGGCTTTTTCAATAATTACAACCGGCCGGGACCTGGTGTAAGTAAGGACGAGCCTAAGAAACCCCCGTACATTCGGTATTTTCAGATTATTGGGCGTAAATACGGAAAACTGTTTCAATTGAACTTGTTATTTTTCATTCCCTTCCTTATCGCTGTGTTCTTAATGGGCGTCATTTTCTTTATGTCTCCTATTCATTATCAGTTGCAAGTTCCGATTCAGTCTTATGTTTTAAACCTTGATATTTGGATGCTGTATGTAACGCCATTACCTTTGATTTTGGTATCTCCCTTTGTGGCAGGCCTTACTTATGTTACCCGAAATTTTGCTAGAGAAGAGCACGCCTTTGTCTTTTCAGATTACAAGGATGCCATCAAAGGTAACTGGAAAGCTTTTCTCCTGAATGGAATTTTCCTCTATCTGGCATATGTGATCCTGTCTTTTGCTATGATTTACTATTATAATCAGACGGTTGCCAGTAGCTTCTTTATTCTTCCATTCTCTCTTTGCTTGTTGTTAATGATAGTACTTTTGTTCTGTCAGTATTACATTCCCATCATGATCGTTACATTTGATTTGCCTCTACGAAAGATCTATCGAAATGCTTTGATCTTCTCTATTGCAGGCCTTTGGAGAAATCTCCTTTTAACTGCTATCTTTTTCTTGATGTTGTTCCTGTTTTATCAGGCGCTGGCCACTATTTTGGGAACCATGATTTTGGCAGTTTTCCTTGTAGTATTCTGTTTTTCCTTCGTATCCTATACTATCAGCTTCTTGGTATATCCTCTCATTGAAAAACTACTGATCAAGCCCTATTATGAGCAACAGGCGCGTCAGAATCAGCCGGTTGAAAATGAAACCGAAGAGGTTTCGGTTCCTTCGGAGGAGGATCTCCACAAAGGAGAGATGGATCAGGAAGATGCGCCGGAATACGTATATATCAATGGTCGCTTGATGAAGCGGTCTGACCTCAATGACGAACAGGTATTTGAGGACAAGCATTATTGAGTGTTTATTTTAACAGGGTTGCCAAAACGGCAGCCCTGTTTTTTGTCATGGAAGCCTTCACCTCCACATATGGTAATGATGGAGGTGAAGGCTATTATGGTCCATCAAAAGACAACCAAACCCGCTCCCAAAGGGGTTCGTTATTTATGGGTGGCCATCCTTCTGATGTGTGGGGCCGCTGCTTTTGCAGTTCAGGAAAACTTGTTGTTTACCGATATGCATGTATCCTCTATGCAAAGCACCGGTTATACCATTATTCTGGATGCCGGGCACGGAGGAGAGGATGGGGGCGCTGTTTCTGGAGACGGCGCGATGGAAAAAGATATCAATCTAGCAATCACACAAAAGTTGCGCCCTTTGCTGGAGGCGAGCGGTATTCAGGTGGTAACGATTCGGGATTCTGATATCGATGTGGCAAACAAAGAACTGGAAACGGTTCGGGAGCGAAAGGTATCCGACTTACATAACCGGCTGCAACTGGCAGAAGAGATTGAGGATGGCATTTTGGTGAGTATCCATCAAAACCATTTTTCCGAAAGCCAATATTACGGAACACAGATTTTTTACTCTCCCAATGACCCCCAAAGTCAATCTCTGGCTGAGTACATCCGTTCTACCGTGGTTCAAATGTTACAGCCGGAAAACAAGCGGGAATGCAAGGCGGCAGGGAGCTCTATTTATCTTCTGTGGAACTCTACCAATCCGGCAGTGATTGTAGAATGCGGTTTTCTCTCCAATCCGTCGGAAGCCAAAAAGCTACAGGATCCGGAGTATCAGTCCCAAATGGCTTTTGCAATATGGAGCGGGCTTATGGATTTTCTGGACACTTAACCGGTGACGGTTTCTTCCCTTGCTGGATAAAGTATGATATAATAGCCCACAGAACTGAAATGTAGGGGAGGCATCGAAAATGGCAGCCAAAACCAAAACAACGTATGTCTGTGGAAGCTGCGGCTTTGAATCTGTCAAGTGGTATGGAAAGTGCCCCGGCTGTGGAGAATGGAACACCATGGAAGAACAGCTTCGGGAAACAACTTCCTCAAAAAATACAGGGCCTTCTTTGGTCAGAAGTGCCGCTCGCCCCATTCCCATTACAGGATTGGATGAAACTGAAGAACAACGCTATCATACTGGAATGTCGGAACTGGACCGAGTGCTGGGAGGAGGAATTGTCAAAGGTTCACTGGTGTTAATCAGCGGTGACCCTGGAATCGGAAAATCCACCATCCTTCTTCAGATCTGCCAGTATTTAGGGAAGGACCTCAAGGTCCTGTATGTGTCTGGGGAGGAATCCGGCAGGCAGATCAAGCTTCGGGCCACCCGACTGGGCGTAACCACCCCCAATCTGTTGGTTATGACGGAAACGGATATTCAGGTTGTGGCAGAGGAGATCCGTTCTCTCAAGCCGGATCTGGTTATGATCGATTCCATCCAGACCATGAATTTTACAGACTTGAATTCTTCCCCCGGTAGTGTTACCCAGGTAAGAGAGTGCACCAACGCGATCATGCGTTGCTGTAAGCCTCTGGATATTCCTGCCATTATTGTGGGCCATGTAAATAAGGATGGAGCCATTGCCGGCCCTAAAGTATTGGAGCACATTGTGGATGCCGTGCTGTATTTTGAGGGGGACCGGCAGATGACCTACCGCATCCTTCGGGCAGTAAAAAACCGGTACGGCTCCACCAATGAAATCGGGGTTTTCGATATGGGAGAAAACGGTCTGCATCAGGTGGACAACCCTTCGGAAGCCATGCTTTCCGGCCGTCCGGTTCACGTTTCCGGTACTTGCGTTACCTGTGTAATGGAAGGAAGCCGGCCCATTCTGGCAGAAATACAGGGCTTGGCCACTACGACTGGCTTTGGCAATCCCCGCAGAATGGCCACTGGCTTTGATTACAACCGTATGAACCTGCTGCTGGCGGTGTTGGAAAAAAGAGCGGGCTTCTATTTTTCCAATTTAGATGCCTATATCAATGTGGTGGGGGGCCTGCGGTTGGATGAGCCCGCCGCAGACCTGGCTGTTGCCATGTCCCTGATCTCCAGCCTGAAAGATATCAGTATCCGAGAGGATGCCATTGTGTTTGGAGAGGTGGGCTTGGCAGGCGAACTGCGTTCTGTCACTCACATTGAGTCTCGAATCTCCGAAGCGGCGCGTCTGGGATTCCACCGCTGTATTCTGCCATACCATTGCTTAAAAAAGTATCGGGGCAATGCTGAATCCATCCAGCTCATTGGGGTTAAAACTCTGCGGGAGGCCTTTGATGCAGCGTCTGAGCAGTAACAGGTTGATGTTGGTGAGGGTGCAGCCTGCCCTTTACCGCGATTTTGTGCACACATCCATCAAAATCTGAGTTGGTGACTAAAGGCGGGATATCCAATACACAATACCCGTCTTTTTGATAAATGCAATCTTCCGCACAGGGGATCATACTCATAAACATCCTTCCTGCCTTTCCCTTGGAATTCATTACAGAGGATACACATCTGTCATATTACCCACAGAATCAAAAAATATTCTCTTTTCTTTCCGTATTTTTGCAGATTCCGGTTGCAAAATAGGCGGGAAGGGGGAATGAGTATGAAACGATATCTTCTGCTATTTTTATCCACTGCGCTGGTGCTCGGCTGCTTTACCGCTGCCGGAATTATTTTTAAACCGGAGTCTGTTTCGGTGAAAACCTGGACTTTGGAACCTACCTGTGCTTCAGATCAACTGATGTGCACTGGAACGGTAAAACGGGAAAACGAAAAAGAAATTGTCCTTTCACAAAACATACTGGTCACAGAAGTGTTTGTGAAAAAAGGGGATACTGTCACTGCCGGCCAAAAATTATTTTCCTATCAGATTGCTTCTGAAAACAGCAGCGCTACCTCACAGCAAACATATGCTGAATTATGGGAAGAGTATCAAAAAACAGGACAAATCCCCGATGAAGTAGAAACCCTTCTTGCGGGAGTCGAAAGCCAACCACAAACTTCCCATGAGCAAGAAGGAGAAACCAAGACCGCCTCCAGCCCCATTGATGGAACGGTGATGGAACTGGACATACAGGCAGGTACTTTTCTTTCGGCAGGGGAAAACGCCGTAACAGTTGCAGAACCCCAAAATCTAAAAATCGAACTTCAGATCAACGAAGCCAATGTATCGCGGATTCAAGTAGGGCAAACAGCAAAAGTTACCGGCTCTGGATTTCCCGAAGAACAATATTCCGCAGAAGTGGTTTCCATTTCGGATGAAGCCGTGACCCAAACCTCCACCTCTGGAAAAGAAGCCGTGGTGGAAGTGATTTTGAAAGTGTTGAATGCGGACGAAAAGATTAAACCCGGCTATACCGTGAAGGCATCTGTGGTGACGGAAACCGTAGAGGACGCCGTTCAAATTCCTTATGATGCGGTATTGGCAGATGAGGAAGGGAATGAATATATCTATGTTGTCTCCCAACACCGGGCAGTTATGCAACCCATTACTGCAGTAAAAGAATATACCAGCGGCATTGTCATAGAAGAATCTCTGGAAGAAGGCACCTCTATTATTCTGGAACCAGAGCGCGTGAAGCAAGGGGATTACGTGAAGTGCTTTGAAACGGAGGCTTTCGCCAATGATTGAGCAGCTTGTATTTGCGTGGAGAAGCCTTTCTCGAAAACGGGGAAGAACCCTGCTTACTGTTTTGGGCATTGTGATTGGCGTTGCATCTGTGACGATTATCGGGAATATTGCCCAATGCGGCAGCACTGCCTTGAATACAGAAATGGACAGTTTGGGATTAAGCGGGCTCACGATCAGCGCTACTTCTTCGGCTTCCTTGGAGCAGGATAGTTTGCAGACAGTGGAAGCCTGTGAACAGGTGGAACAAGCCATGCCTGTTATGATGCAGACCGGAGCTATTTCTGCTCGTTTCCAAGATACCGACGCCCTTCTTTGGGGAATTGACGAAAACGCCAACCGGATTATTTCCTTGCAGGTTCTGTATGGAAGAGGGTTAAACCATCAGGACGTAGTTTTGCAAAAAAATGTATGCCTTATTGATGAAGCCTTTTCTCAGTCTGCTTTTGGAAGAAGCAATAGTATCGGAAAAACCATTTCTGTTCTTTGTGGAGGCGTGCAGGAAACGTACACGATTGTGGGAATCGTAAAAACCGGGAGCGGGCTTCTCCAAAGCTTTATTGGCAGCTATATTCCATCGTTTATCTATCTTCCTTATACCTCTATGCAGTCCTCTTTAGGGCGAAACACCTTTGACCAAATTGTAGTGCGAATTCAAGAGGGGGAAGATGCCGACGAAGTGGGACAAGCCTTGACAGCAACCCTGAATCAAAGCATAGGGATAGAGGACGGTTATATTTCCAACAATCTGGTAAAGCAAAAGGATTCCTTGACCAATATGTTGAATATCTTAACCTTGATTCTTTCTGCGGTGGGAGCTGTCTCTCTGTTGGTGGCCAGCTTAAGCATCATGACAGTGATGCTGGTATCCGTTCACGAACGCACGCGGGAGATTGGGATTAAAAAGGCCATCGGCGCCCGAAAGGGGAAAATCCTGCTGGAATTTCTCTGGGAAGCCTTATTGATCTCCTGTATAGGAGCTGTTATTGGAGCGGGTATTGGCACCGGGATTTCTTTTGCTGGAACGGCAGCCTTTGGTATCACTTTACAGGCTCGAATGGATATCGCCTTATTCGCAGCGCTGTTTTCCATCCTCAGCGGGGTGATATTTGGGGTATATCCAGCTGTGAAGGCTTCTGCTTTACAACCTATTGATGCACTTCATACCGACACATGAACACAAAGCAAAAGGGGGAAGAGGGCAGCAATAAGTCTCCTTCCCTTACATAGAGAGTTTGAGGTGAAAAGGCATTGTGCTTTACATATAGTTTTTGGGAAAGAAACCGCTTCCTCGGATTACCAGGCCTTCCACAAGGCAGAGTAAGTCTGCTGTTGATGTCCCCCGAAGTCCCGGAATTATGCGATTCCGTGGGAAGATTAGGAATTCATGTGGTAACCACACATCCCAGCTGTGTATTGCCGCCACCAGTGCAATTTCATCCGGATATGCTGACCTGCTACTTGGGAAATGGTAGAATTATACTGCCGCAAAGCGAAAGCACTTTACAGAAAAAACTGCAATATTTTGGAGCACAAACTATTTTTACTCGCGATTTCTTAGAAAGAAATTATCCTAAAGATGCGGGTTGCAATGTGTTATCCATTGGAAACCATGTTTTTTATAACCCGCGTTCCGCAGATCAGGAAATTTTGCACCAGTGTTTTTATCAGCAACATCATAAGATAGCCCAAGGTTATACGCGGTGCTCGGTAGCGGTTGTAAACGCCAATAGTGTGATGACATCTGACCGAGGACTCAGCAAAGCAATGCAGCAGGCTGGATTCCAAGTATTGGAGCTGGAGCCGGGACATATTCAGCTGCCAGGTTATGAATATGGTTTTATCGGCGGGTGCTGTGGTTTGATCGCACCCAATGTATTGGCATTTACGGGTTCTTTGAATACCCATCCAGATGGAGATCGGATTAAACAATTCCTGCAAAACCAAAAAGCAGAGTTTATAGAATTGTCTGCAAAACCTTTACGTGATATTGGCGGTTTGATTCCGCTGAAGGAATGGATAGAGTCGCCAAAAGATTTGGAAGGAAGCTATGGGGAAGGCTTGACAGTGACCCCTAAAAAAAGTAAAATATAATTATACAAAATTAAAATTTTGTATAATTCAGGGGAGTAC
>CALWIS010000014.1 GCA_944380795.1 uncultured Clostridia bacterium
AGAGCGTGAATTTAAGGCAAAACACAAAAATTGAAAAGAGCGCCGGAAAGCCCGTAATATCAAGGTTTGAAGGCTTTTGAAGGGATATAAGAGATATGATAAAAATACTATTCGTGTGCCACGGCAATATCTGCCGTAGCCCCATGGCGGAATTTGTAATGAAAGACCTGGTCCAAAAAGCCGGACTGGAATCAGAATACCAAATTGCCTCTGCGGCCACCAGCCGGGAGGAGATCGGAAACGACATCCACCCGGGAACAAAGGGCAAGCTGCGGGAAATGAGCATCCCCTTTTCCCATCGCCGGGCGGTGCAGCTTACCGCCGCAGACGGCAAGGAATACGACTATCTTATCGGCATGGACCGCTATAACCTGCGGAATATGCGGGCTATTCTTCGGGAGGAGGACTGGCATAAAATCTCCCTACTGCTGGATTTCTGCGGAGAAAGCCGGGATGTGGCAGATCCTTGGTATACCGGGGATTTTGACGCCACCTGGGAGGATATTGACCGAGGCTGCCGGGCTTTGCTAAAAAAGCTGTTCCCCACACAGAAAACTGTATAATGAACGAAACACCCCGTATCCAAAAGATACAGGGTGTTGTTTTTTAAATATTTATAACCAAAAGTATAACTTGTTATCGAAACTCCTCCAGCGGGCCGGAAAATAACGCCCATCGCAGCACCGATACCGGAAATGTTGTCCGGGCTTCATTATATGCTTCCGCCTGGCGGTTATAATCGCTCTGCTGGATGGCCTGCTGGGCGGTCTGAAATTCCTGCAAAAACGTCTCGTCTCCGCTGGTTTTCTCCGCCAAACCGGTCACAGAGCCGCTCAGCACGCCGTTCGCATCAAACTGATCGCTGGGAGAGGAAGCGCTGCGCAGGGCTTCGATATCATCCTTTACCTGCTGCACCAGGGACTCCTCCACCCCCTGCCCCTCGGCAAGGCCCACCAGGCTGTTGGCAGCTTCTATACGGAGGTCCAGCTCCTGCTGGATACCAGTATTATAATACCGCTGAACGATCTCCCCTCTCTGCCTGGCAAAGGAAACATTCATCCCCACCAACACCGCCAAAACGATGCACAGGACCATCAGCGGGATCGCCACGCTTTTTTTCTTCAACACTGCTTTCAAAAGGCCTTCCTCCTTTGGTCAGGGGTAAAAACGGGATTACTGCTGCTGGGCGGCGTATCCCGGGGTAGAATTGCGGATTTCCAGCAGCTTCTGCTTCAGCTCGCCCTCAATGCGGCCCAGCTCGGCTTCGGCTTCCCGGCGCTTCTGGCGGCCCTCCTCTTGGATATGGGCCACCTCGTCCAGGGTGGAGATAAGCTGCTCGTTGGTGTGTTTCAGTGTCTCGATGTCCACAATGCCCCGCTCCGATTCCTTGGCCGCCTGGATGGAGCCCATCTTCAGGGCGTCGGCGTTCTTACGGAGCAGTTCGTTGGTCATATCCGTCACAGCGCGCTGGGCTTCAATAGCCTGGGTGGAGTGAGCCAGACCCAGTGCCAGCACCATTTGACTCTTCCACAGGGGGATGGTGTTCACAATGGTGGACTGGATCTTCTCCGCCATGATCTTATCGTTGTTCTGCACCAGCCGAATCTGGGGGCCCATCTGGATGGACACCATGCGGGTCAGCTCTAGGTCGTGGAGCTTTTTCTCAAAGCTCTGGCACATGGCGTTCATATCGTTGGCAGCCTGGGCATCCTCCGGCAGGCCGGTACGCTTGGCCTTTTCCACCATAGGAGGCAGCACCGTGGCTTCTACTTCCTTCAGCTTGCGCTTGCCTGCCAGAATGTACATGGAGAGCTCCTTAAAATAGGATAGGTTCAGCTCATACATTTTATCCAGCATAGCAATATCTTTGAGCAGCTGAATCTGATGATTTTCCAGCACTGCGCAGATTTTGTCCACATTCACCTCGGCCTTATCATACTTGGCCTTTAGTCCGGCGATTTTGTTGCCGGTCTTTTTGAAAAAGCCCAAAAAGCCCTTCTCTTCTTCTTCGGCGTCAAAACCCTTCAGCTCGGTTACCAGATTGGTAATGGCATCTCCGATCTCTCCCAAATCCTTGGTGCGCACATTGGCCAAGGCGGATTCTGAGAAACCGGCAATCTTCTTTTGGGCTACGGAGCCGTACTGCATCACCTGGGTGGTGTTGGTAATATCGATTTTTTCTGCAAATTCCCGTACAGTCTTTTGCTCCGCTGGAGAAAGGGAGGATTCTTCCAGCACGACAGGCTCTACTTCCGGCTTTTCTTCTTCGGGTTCCAGGGTCAGGGCGGGGGCTGCGGGAGCTTCCTGCTCCGGCTCCATGGTCAGCTTGATCTCTTCCATTTTCGTTCCTCCTGTGGTTTTATTTTTCATGGTGATCGGTATTCTTTATGGTTACAGCTTTAAATCCGGGGAATCCTCTTGGGGCTTATCCTCTACCGAAATCCCCTCCTGTGCCAGCATTCCTTCCAACACTGTGATGTCGGTGGAAATATCCATGGCCTCATCTTGGAACAAAGCGTCCAGCTGCTTTTCAAAGGCCATCACAATGGTGTGCATAATGCGCTCAATCTCCTCCATGGACTGAGTGATATTCTCCCCGCTTATATCCTGCCGGCTCATGCGGTCATAGGATTCCAGCAGTTTCAGGGTGGTGGGCAGGTAGTAATTCATGAACTTGCGGATCTGCCCCACCTTTTTGGGGTTATCGCAGATATACGCAAAGATCCGGAAGGAGATTTCTTCCATGCGCACAATGGCATCGGAGATCTCCTCATCCTCGATATTCTCATCCGCTTTCCGCAGGCGGCGCAGATAGTCGGTGCCTTCCTCTACCACCTTGTCTACCTCAGCGTTGCCGGAAGATTTCTTCACCGGAGGCTCCTGGGGCTTCTGGGGCAAGGGCTCCAGCACCCATTTCCCCCGGAAAATCAGGGAAGAAAGGCCGAATACCACCAAAACCGCCAGTACAAAGAACAAAAAGTGGTACCACTGGTACAGCGGGAGCAAAAACGCGTACAGCAGGCTGAAAATACCCGTGATATAATACCGGGCAACGCCCTTTTTCCGCACCAGCTGCATTCCTTCCGGCACAGGGGGCTGCTTTTTTCTTTTGCCATAGACGTACCCGCCGGTAGAAGACCGGGGGCCTTGAGGGGTACCATACGGATTATAATACGAGTTCCGGTTTCCCTGCGGGGGTCTAGAACCGCTGGCAGCAGGGTTTCCACCATTGGGAACAGGGTTTCTATAGGAATAGCCGCCTGCGGGGGGAGGATTCCCTCCATCAGCCGGATTCCTGCCATTGGGAACCGGCCCATGATTGGCAGGGCCTGCATTATTCGGCCTAGGATTGCTGCCGGAGGCATGAAAAGCGCCGTCGCCACTGGGACGATGGCCGTTCATAGCGTCATCCACTGCCTGTTCCGCTTTACGCACCGTATCTCCTGCTATATCAACCGCCTTACGCACGGTGTTTTCCACATCCTCCGCTTTTACCTGCCGGAGCATCCGGTAAAGCTGGGAGGAATAAAACTCTTCTTCCCATTTTCCTTTGGGGGACTGCCTTGACATGGCCTTCCTGCCTTTCTGCGCCATTGCGCGTTGGGGTACTTAGTCAAAAATAATTTCGTATTCACCACACAAAACCACGGTTTGTGTATGAACTTATTGTACGGTTTTTCCGGCTAGGTGTCAAGGAAAAACAAGTCTCCCCTCCGGCGGTTTTCCCTCTCCTACAGCGAATTTCCCCCGGTTTTTTCCTTGGGCTTTTTCCCGCTTCTGCGCACACGTTCTCTTTTCCTTGGAAGCAGGTTTTCATTTTTTCACAGTTTATTTACATCCCCGGTTAGTTTTCCAGGGCTTGACATCCTGTGGAAAGCGCGGTATCATTACAAATGCAAATCATTTGCATTTAGGAGGTTTCCATGAAAATTTTCCGCTTAAAATCCTCCCTTCTTTCTAGGCTACTGGCCCTCTGTCTGTTGCCTGGACTATTGGTAGGGTTTGCCGGGTGCTCTCCCAGGGAAGAAAAAGAGAGTGCCTTTCAAATCGTAACATCCTTTTATCCCATGTATATTATTACCTTAAATATCACCCAGGGGATGGACGATGTCTCCGTCTCCAATATGGCAGGGCAGCAAACCGGATGCCTGCACGATTACCAGCTGCAAAACAAAGACATGAAGAATCTGGAAACTGCTGACGCCTTTGTTATCAACGGCGCGGGTATGGAGAGCTTTCTGGATAAAGCTATGGAACAGCTTCCCGATCTGCCGGTAATCGATGCCAGTGAGGGGATTTCCCTGTTAGGAGCGGAGGAAGGCCACGACCACGAAGGAGAAGGCCATGAAGAAGAGGAGGTCAACGCCCATGTGTGGGTGAGCATCTCCAACTGCATCCAACAGGTGGAAAACGT
Organism: uncultured Clostridia bacterium; assembly: GCA_944380795.1. Lineage (GTDB taxonomy): Bacteria > Bacillota > Clostridia > Oscillospirales > Acutalibacteraceae > Heritagella_A. The sequence continues at coordinate 4,415 of CALWIS010000014.1, forward strand.
CACCTCTGCTCTGGAGAAACTGGACCCGGAACGCGCCGCTCAATACCGCGCCAACGGGGATGCCTACAAAGAAAAGCTCTCTGCCCTTCGGGATGAGATGCACCGGGAGCTGGATGACCTTCCCAACCGGGACATTGTGACCTTTCATGAAGCGTTCCCCTATTTTGCCGAAGAATTCAACCTGCACATCGTGGCGGTGGTCAATCGGGAGCCGGACAGCCAGCCCAGCGCCCGTGAATTGTCGGACGCCATCCGGCTGATTCAGAGCACGGGGGTAAAGGCGGTATTTGCCGAGCCACAGTATTCTGAATCCGCCGCTCAGGTCATCTCCAACGAAAGCGGCGCCACCCTGTACCTATTAGACCCGGCTGTTACCGGGGAGGATGACCCGGACGCCTATCTCAACGCCATGCGGGGCAATCTGGAGGTACTGAAGCAGGCATTGGCGTAAGAGAGTAGAACCACAATGAATGCAAAGACCGGCAAGGGCAGAGAGAGCAATAGGAAAGCTTTGGCCCTGCTGTGTTTTTCTGCATTATCGACGAAAGGAATTATAGATATGGAAAATACTGCCGCCCCCCACACCTGCCAATGCAGCGTGACCATCCGGGGTCTCACCGTGAAAAAGCACGACGGCCTGATTTTAGACCACATCGACCTAGAAGTGCATCATGGCGAGATTCTGGCCCTTATCGGCCGCAACGGCGCGGGCAAAACTACCCTTCTCAAAGCGCTGCTGGGGCGCTGTGCTTACACCGGGGAGATCATCTACCACAACGCCAAGGGGGAAACCATCAAAAAGCCCCACATCGGCTATGTTCCCCAACGGTTGGACTTTGACCGCTCGGCTCCTGTTACCGCTGCCGATTTATTAAGCGTCAGCTATTCCCGCCGCCCGGTGTGGCTGGGAACCTCTCGCTCCGCCCGGAGCCGCGCCGCCGCCATGCTCCAAAAGGTAGGCGGCGACCCTGCTATCCTCTCCAAGCGGCTGGGAAGCCTTTCCGGCGGCGAGCTCCAGCGGGTGCTGCTGGCCTTTGCCCTAGAGCCTATGCCGGATCTCCTCCTGCTGGATGAACCGGTATCCGCTGTGGACCGCAAGGGCATTGGCCTGTTTTACGATCTGGTGACCTCTCTGCGCAGCGAATACCATATGCCCATCATCCTGGTCTCCCACGACCTTTCCCATGTGCGCCGCTATGCCACCAGCGCGGCGGTGCTGGATAAATCCATTCTGTCCCGAGGTACGCCGGACGAAGTACTGGCCTCCCCGGATGTGCAGGAAATCTTTGGTCTTGGAGGTGCATGATGGACGCAATTTACGCTTTGATTGATACTCTCCTTCCCTTTGAGTGGACAGAGTTTGACTTTATGAAAAACGCCTTGTTGGCTGTGCTCCTCATCTCCCCCCTGTTTGGTCTGGTGGGGACCGCGGTAGTCAGCAACCGGATGTCTTTTTTCTCCGACGCGTTGGGACATTCCGCCCTTACCGGCATCGCTATCGGCGTATTGATGGGGGTGGACAATTATCTGCTCTCCATGCTGGGATTTGCTCTGCTGTTTGCCTTGGGTATTTCTGCGGTGCTGGCTTCGGGCAATTCCTCCGCGGATACCATTATCGGGGTATTCTCCGCTACAGGTCTTGCTTTAGGCGTGGTGCTGCTCTCGGCTAGCGGCGGCTTTGCCAAGTACTCCTCCTATCTGATTGGCGATATTTTAACGGTGCAGCCCCAGGAGCTGCTGCTTTTGCTGTTTATTCTCATTGCAGTTGTATTAGTGTGGGTACTGGGCTACAACCGCCTTCTTCTTACTGGCCTTAACGAAGACCTGGCAGCCGGGAAAAACATTCGGGTAGGCGTTGTAAACCGGCTGTTTGCTGTGGTGCTGGCAGTCATCGTCACCATTTCCATCAAATGGGTGGGCATTCTTATTATCAATTCCCTTTTGGTGCTCCCTGCTGCCGCCGCACGGAACCTTTCCCGCAACAGCGCCTCCTATCATGGATTATCGGTGGTCATCTCTCTGTTTTCCGGCGTTACCGGCCTGATTCTTTCCTACTACTGGGGTATCGCCACCGGCGGTACCATCGTACTGACTGCGGCAGTGGTGTTCTTCCTTACGTTCTTGCTCTCCCGCCTTCGCCGGAGATGACAGCACACAAAATTTGTTTAGAAATAACGATGTAATTTTAGGGACTTTTGTGGTATACTAATCAAAACCATAGCTGATATGACTTAGAAAAATCATTTAGAAAAGAGGTCTTTCGATGAACTGCTATTACATTATCGGGTTACGGGTAGACCATCGCAGAAGCAATGCTCTGAATTTGCAAAAGGCCCTGACCGAATTCGGCTGCAACATTCGTTTACGGGTAGGTCTTCATGAGACCAGCGAAGAATTTTGCTCTGATGACGGAGTGATTATGCTGCAAGCCTGCGGCGATCGGGCCACTATCGACCGGATGGTAGAATCCTTTAACGCCATGGAAGGCGTAAGCGCTAAAATGATGGATCTTAACTAAATC
>CALWIS010000015.1 GCA_944380795.1 uncultured Clostridia bacterium
AAGAACCGGATGTGCGTATGAACCCCATTTTGCTCAAGCCTTCCAGCGATATCGGCAGTCAGGTCATCGTCAACGGCGAGATTCGGGGACAGATGAGTGCCACCGAGTATTTCCGTATGAAGCGGCAGCTGATCCCGGATATTATGGAAGCGTATAACGGCCTTGCTGCGGAAAACGATGTCATTGTCATTGAAGGGGCGGGCAGCCCTGCCGAAATCAACCTGCGTACCGATGATATTGTGAATATGGGCATGGCGGAGCTGGTGGATGCTCCTGTGCTGCTGGCAGGAGACATTGACCGGGGCGGTGTGTTCGCCCAGCTGTACGGTACCGTAGCTTTGCTGCAAGAACAGGAACGTGCCCGCATCGGCGGTTTGATTATCAATAAATTCCGGGGCGATGAAGCTATCCTGCGCCCGGGCCTCACCATGCTGGAGGAAAAGACGGGTATCCCTGTGCTGGGTGTCGTGCCCTATCTCCGGGTCAATGTGGACGACGAGGATTCTCTGGCTCCTTGCTTGGAAAATCAGGGCGGGAAGAAGCCGCTGGATATTGCTGTGATCCGCCTGCCGAGGATTTCCAACTTCACCGACTTCTCCCTGCTGGACGAGCACCCCGCCATGGGGATACGGTATGTTCAGAGCACCCGGGAGCTGGGCAGTCCCGATCTGGTGATTCTTCCCGGCACCAAAAGCACCCTTTCCGACCTTTTATGGCTGCGGCAAAGCGGGCTGGAAGCGGCAGTGTGCAAGCTGGCTCATACCGGTACGCCGGTGCTGGGTATCTGCGGCGGCTACCAGATGCTGGGCGAAACTCTTTCTGACCCCTACGGCACCGAGGGCGGTGGGGAAATGCACGGGATGGGACTTCTGCCTATTGATACGGTGTTCAGCGACCGCAAGACCCGCACCCGGATGCAGGCAGAGGTGCTGGCTTCTGATTTTGCCGGCACAAAGCTGGACGGCTATGAGATTCATACCGGAAAGACTACTGTACGGGGAGACGCATTCTGTATGCTGGAAAATGGCCAGCCGGACGGGTGCGTCAGCGGCAATGTGTTCGGCACCTATCTGCATGGCTTGTTTGATACCGGCAGCCTGACCCACCAGCTGGCGGAATACCTGTGTAAGCGTAAGGGGATTTCCTGCGAGCAGGCCGCGCCGGTTTCCCACGCAGAATATCAGGAGCAGCAGTTTGATCTGTTGGCAGACGGCATCCGTCACGCATTGGATATGAAGGCCATCTATGCACTGATGGAAGGGAAGCGGTAATATGGCAAAGGGACTCATCCACCTGTATTGGGGTGACGGAAAAGGGAAGACTACCGCTGCCATGGGCGTGGCTATGCGGGCGCTGGCTGCGGGGAAAAAGGTTGTAATCGTTCAGTTCCTCAAAGGGCAGGAGAGCGGGGAGATTACCCTCCTTTCCCAGTTGGGTGCGAAGATCTACCGTGGCAAAGCCGGGCATAAATTTGTTTTCCAGATGACCGAGGAGGAGAAGGCGGAAACACGGAAGGTGCAGGAGGAAAACCTGCTTGCGGCCTTACAGGAGCCGGCAGACCTGTTGATTCTGGACGAAGCCTGCGCTGCCGTACAGCTGAAAATGGTAGACGAAGCCCTCCTCAAAAAAACAGTTTGCCAAAAGCCGGAGGAACAGGAATTGATCCTCACCGGACGCAACCCGGCAGATTGGATGATGGAGGCCGCGGATTACAGCACGGAAATGCACTGTTGGCGCCATCCCTATGAAAAGGGGATTGGGGCAAGAAAGGGCGTGGAATTTTGAAAACACAGCATACACTGCCTGCGGATATTGAACGTACCAGCATGGCCATTATTACCGGGGAACTGGAGGAAAAGGGATTTGCCTTTTCTCCCGACATTGCACCGGTAGTCAAGCGAGTGATCCATACAACAGCAGATTTTGATTATGCATCCAACTTGTTTTTTACCCCGGATGCTGTGAAGAAAGGGACTGCCGCCCTGCTTCAGGGAGCGGATATTATCACCGATACCAACATGGCAAAGTCCGGTGTGAGCAAAAAGGCGCTGGAAAAGCTGGGGGGAGAGGCACATTGCTTTATGGCTACCCCGGAGATCGCCCAAGCCGCCAAGGAGGAAGGCACTACCCGGGCAGTGGCCGCTATGAAAAAGGCAGCCCGGGAGTATCCCGGCGCGGTTTTGGCAGTGGGTAATGCCCCCACCGCTTTGCTGGAAATCGCAGAGCAGATTGAAAAGGGTCTGCGCCCGGCACTGGTGATTGGTGTGCCGGTAGGGTTTGTTAATGTAGTGGAGAGCAAGGAGCACCTCCGTAAAATTTGTGAGGAATATCAGGTTCCCGCCATTATTGCCATGGGACGCAAAGGAGGCAGCAATGTGGCAGCATCTATCTGCAATGCCCTTTTGTATATGGCGTCGGAGATGTTGGACCCATCAGCTCGGGGCTGGCAGGGATAAAGCCAACTTTTTATGTCGGAAAACTGCGAAAAACTCTCCATCCACTAGAGAGTTTTGGAGGTCAATATGAGGGAAGAACTGCTGCCCATCGGTAAGATGGCAAAGCTGAATCGGGTATCCATTCCCACTCTGCGGCTGTATGATGAAAAAGGGCTGCTGAAGCCCCGCTATATCGACCCGGATACCGGATATCGCTATTACGACATCAACCAGAACGCCCGGCTGGATATGATCGCTTATATGAAGGAATTGGGGATGAGTTTGTCGGAAATCGCCCATGCCCTGCAAAAAGAAGATATTACTCTAGTGGAGGAAATTCTTTCTCGAAAAAACGAGCAGATACATGAGCAGATGCGGCAGCTAAAAGCCCGTCATGACGCGGTAGAGCGGGCCATTATGTCCATTGAGCGGTATCGGAAGTCTCCAGCTACCGGTACCCTGTCTTTGGAATATATTGACCGCCGTTTTGTGTGGGGGATCCCCTGTTCCACCAATTTTTACAGCGGGGATATCCACAGCTATGAAAAAGTACTGCGGGAGCTTCGCCTTAAGCTGGAGGAAAGCGGGTTCCAGCAGATCCATTCCTATAATATCGGCACCTCCATTACCCGAGAAAACTTTGTAAATGGCCAATTCGTTGCCAACCGAATTTTCATTTTTACCAATCGGCATACTTCTGGAGATCAAAGCGCCATGCACATGGTGGACAGTGGTATGTATGCCTGTATCTATTTGGATAATTACGACGACGAGGTGTCTGGTGCCGGAATGCTGCTGGACTATTGCCGGGAAAATCAATACCAGATCTGCGGGGATTATCTGTGTGAAGTGATGACCGGATTTCAGGTGTTCGATAACGATCCCCGGCGAATGTTCCTGCGTCTGCAAGTGCCGGTAAGCTTTGAAAAATAACGTTCTTGACTCTCCACCAGGTGGAGGGTGTACACTGGAACTGCAAGAAAAAATCCCCGCTTTTATCCTGCGGGGCACCCTATTGACAAAGGAGGCAGTTCCATGGATAAGATCAAGGTCGTTCAATATGGCTGTGGAAAGATGGCCAAGTACACTCTGCGGTATTTGTATGAGCACGGCGCCCAAATCGTTGGTGCGATTGATGTGAATCCCGAGATAGTGGGAATGGATGTTGGAGATTACGCCGAGCTTGGCGTAAAGACGGGGATTCTCATTTCCAACGATGCAGATAAGGTACTGGATGAGTGCGATGCCGATGTGGCGATTGTTACCCTTTTCAGCTTTATCGGGGATATCTACGATCATGTAGAAAAATGCGTTTCCCGCGGTATCAACGTCATCACCACCTGTGAGGAAGCAATTTATCCTTGGACTACCTCTGCCGCCCAGATCAACCGTTTGGATGCGTTGGCCAAGGAAAACGGCTGCACCATTACCGGTTCGGGTATGCAGGATATTTTCTGGATCAATATTGTGGCTATGGTAGCCAGCGGATGCAACAAGATCACTCGGATTAAAGGCGCCTACAGCTATAATGTGGAAGATTACGGTTTGGCACTGGCTAAGGCCCATGGCTGTGATCTGACTCAGGAGGAATTTGAGGCTCAAATCGCTCATCCAGAAGTCTTTGAGCCCTCCTATGCCTGGAATGCCAGCGAAGCAATCTGCAACAAGCTGGGGCTTACCATAAAATCCATTACCCAAAAGCATGTCCCCTATGTGGTAGACCATGATGTATACAGTTCCACTTTGGGCAAGACCATTGAAGCTGGGCGCTGCATTGGTATGTCCGCAGTGGTGACAATCGAGACCATGCAGGGCATTACCATTGAGGAAGAAACTATTGGCAAGGTGTACGGGCCGGATGACGGCGATATGTGCGATTGGTGGATCACCGGCGAGCCGAATACAGAGTTCCACGTTGTGAAACCTGCTACTGTGGAGCATACCTGCGCCACTATCGTCAACCGTATCCCCACCCTTCTGACTGCCCCCGCAGGCTATGTAACTTGCGACCAGTTGGAACCCCATTCTTACCTCACATATCCTATGGAGTATCACCTGTAATAGACCCCCTTGTGTATGATGGAAAAGGCCCCTGTATCCTAACTTTACCGGGATATGGGGGCCTCTTTTTCGGCGAATATATAACCATACAGGGAATGGCGTCCGGCCTTGTATCCTCCTCTGTAACGTGGTATACTAAAAACAAAGTAAATTTTCTTTCAGGGAGGGAACGAAATGCTCATAAAAAATGCAGTTGTACTGGATGATCGCTTCCAGTTGTCAAAGAAAGATATTTTAACCGATGGTGACCGTATCCAGGCAGTGGGAGTGGGACTTTCGGCAGAGGGCCAGGAGGTGCTGGATGCTTCTGGCTTGACAGCCGTGCCCGGTTTTGTAGATGTCCATATCCACGGCTGTGATGGAGAGGATGCCAGCAATGGTACTACCGAAGCAATCCGTACCATGGCCAGCTTCCTGCTGAAAAAGGGAGTCACCTCCTTCTGTCCCACCACTATGACCTTGCCGGAGGAGAGCATTGCCCGCTCTCTGGCAGCTGCCAAAGAGTGCATGGAACACCCGGAGCCCGGTGCACGGGTGCTGGGAGTCCACATGGAGGGGCCATTTGTTTCCGTTAAGCGCAAGGGAGCGCAGAAGGGTTCCTATGTTCGCTCCCCTGATTATGAGATATTCCGTCGGTTGTACGATGGCTGTGGCGGCATTGTGCGCATGATCGTAGTGGCTCCTGAAACAGAAGGGGCGGACGAGTTTATTCAAAAGGCCAGCCAGCTTTGCACAGTATCCATTGCCCACACCGAATCCGACTACGATCAGGCAAAACACAGCTTCGATATGGGGATCACCCATGCCACCCACCTTTATAATGCTATGAGCGGTTTTAGCCATCGGGCGCCGGGAGTTGTGGGAGCTGTATTCGATGATGAGCGGGTCATGGCAGAAGTGATCTGTGATGGTTTCCATATCCATCCCGCTGTGGTGCGCACCACTTTCCGTTATTTGGGAGACCGGGCCATCGTGGTCAGCGATTCCATGAGCGCTGCCGGTTTGGAGGATGGCGAATATGAGTTGGGCGGTCAGCCGGTGTTTGTCCGGGATAGTAAGGCCTGCTTGGCAGACGGCACCATTGCCGGTTCTACCACCAACCTGTATCAGGAGATGAAGAACTTGGTCTCCTGGGGAATTCCTCTGGAGCAAGCAGTGAAGAGCGTTTCCTTGCTTCCGGCTCAGAGTATCGGGGAAGATCACCGTATCGGCAGCATCTGTGCTGGAAAACTGGCAGATATCGTGCTGCTGGATAAGGACCTAAATATCGTAAAAGTGTTTCAAAACGGAAAAATCTGCTAAAAGAGCATAACAAAACTCCCCTGTATGGGCTTGCTGTTGGCAAAGCCGGTACAGGGGAGTTTTTTGTATCGCTATCAGGATTCTTTCAAATTTTCCTTGGCCACAGCCAGCATCAGTTTAATGCGGTTTTCCTGGTTGACCCGGGTGGCGCTGGGGTCGTAGTCAATGGGCACGATGTTGGCCTTTTCATTGATGGCCTTGATCTTGCGGATCATGCCCTTGCCGCAAATATGGTTGGGCAAACAGCCAAAGGGCTGAGCGCATACGATATTCTCAAAACCAGCCTCGGCCAGTTCCAGCATTTCGGCAGTGAGGAGCCAGCCTTCGCCCATTTTGTCGCCATAGCCAATAACGCCGTCCACCAGCTTCTTAACATGGTCATAGGAGGCCGGAGGTTCAAAGCAAGGCTGGGACTTAATGGCCTCAATAAGCACCTGCTGCATCTTTTCCAGATAATCATACAGCACCTTGATCACATGGTATTTGGCTTTGCTGCCGCCATAAATGCGGATATCATCCAGCCGGTTGTCCACCTTGAACAGAACAAAATTGATAAGGCCCGGTACGTTGACCTCACAGTCCTGCTCGGCCAAGAAATCCTCCAGATGGTTGTTGGCAAAGGGGGCATATTTTACATAGATCTCTCCTACAATGCCCACTTTGACCTTAGGAACCCTGTTGACTGGGATGGAAGCAAAGTCGGCGGTGAGCTTGTGCAGGTATTCTTTTTGCTGCTTGATGGAGCAAGCATCGCCCTTATTGATCTTTTCCGAAAGGTATTTGGTCCATTTTTTTACCATGGCATGGCTATCGCCTTTGTTGACCTCATAGGGTTTTACCTGGTTGTCCAGCAGCATCAGAGCGTCGCCATATACGATGGCGGCGATCATCTTCCGAATCAAGGGGATGGAAAGGGAGAATCCGGGGTTCTTTTCCAGGCCGGAGAGATTCAGGGAGATCACCGGCACATCCGCAAATCCTGCTTTGCGCAGGGCTTTACGCAGCAGATGGATGTAGTTGGAGGCACGGCAGCCACCGCCGGTCTGGGTGATAATGAGGGCGGTTTTGCTTACGTCATATTTGCCGCTTTTCAGGGCATCGATAAACTGGCCGATGACCAGCAGGGCAGGATAACAGGTGTCGTTGTGGACATATTTTAGCCCTTCCTGCACGATGTTGGGGCCACTGGTGGTCAGCAGCTCCGCTTTATAGCCGTAGTGCCGGAAAATGCTTACAAACAACTCGAAGTGGATGCGAAGCATCATGGGGCACAGGATGGTGTATTCCTCCTTCATCTCCTTGGTAAAGAGAAGGCGGCCGGTCTTATCACGAATCAATTCTGCCATAGCGGTTCACCTCATGCTTCCAGGGCGGCAAACAGGCTGCGAAGCCGAATCTTTACTGCGCCCAAATTAGTAATTTCGTCGATTTTGATCTGCGTATAAATTTTTTGTTCGTCTTCCAGAATTTCACGGACCTCGTCGGTGGTAATAGCATCCACGCCGCAGCCAAAGGATACCAGCTGTACTAGGTTCATATCGGGCTGATCGGCAATATATTTGGCAGCCGCATACAGCCGGGCGTGATAGGTCCACTGGTTGAGCACGCCGGTGCGGAACCGATGCTCATGGAAGCTGACGGAATCCTCCGAGATGACCGCAGCTCCCAGGCTGGTGATGAGTTTGTCAATGCCGTGGTTGATCTCCGGGT
>CALWIS010000016.1 GCA_944380795.1 uncultured Clostridia bacterium
ATCCTGCCAATCGGTATTGACTTCCAGATTGGAAAACTCCTCCTCAACAGAATATGTCTTTGTCTCATAAGACTCTGTGCTGAAGTCAGAAAGATTCCAGTTATCTCCCCATATCTGGGCAGAGGAATTCCCGCCTGTGGCAGCCCGGGATGAATCAAACCCAGAAACCACGATTGCGGATACAACCGCTGCGCCTCCTACTACCATGCAACAAGCTGCGGTGATGACCCAAACCTTTTTTGACTTTTTCATACGATCTCCTCCTTCCGTACAAAGTGGGACTTGGCCCACTGCATGAAGTTTCTGCTCAACTGAATCAGCCGGGCAGACAGGGCGTTAAAGGCGAAAAACAGCAGCACCGCCGCCCCAAACAAGAACAATGCCGAACCTCCAAAATATGCCATTTGTATCGGCCCACGGGTGAACAGTGAAATTCCCGCTTGCGCCAGACAAAACAAGGAGGTGGCCGCAAAGCTGAGATCAACAGCGTAGAAAGTGACCACCAGTGCCCAGATGGTGATGTAGATGGCCAAAAATACCAGTATTGCCGCCAATGCCAGCGGCGCCCATATCGGAGATCCCACCACCAGCAGGACGATCTCCCCAGCCCTCAAAGGTCGGGAAGGGCGCGCCTTTGCCTTTACCACCTTGGGCAAGGGCATATCCATAAAGATTTGCCGGGCAATCTCTGCCGGCGGCTCCATATCGGCCACTGCTTCTTCTTCCGTCATGCCTTCCTCCATTCGGTCGTCAATACTCTCACTGTAATATTCCAGCGATTTTTCAATATCGCTTTCCGGCAGCCCTTGGAGCTGCTGCCGGAGCACTGCCAGAAACCCCTGTTTATTCATTGCTGTCATCCTCCCTGGTAATAAACTGATAGATCGCGAGGATCTCCTTCCACTCCTCCTGAAAAGCCCGGATACGTTCCAGCCCTGCCGGGGTAATGTGGTAATATTTCCGCAGCCTGCCCGAATGCTCCACAGACCGAACCGTCAGCAGCTCCGCGGCTTCCAGCCGCCTGAGGATGGGATATAGAGTGGATTCCGAAATCTCCACACAGGGCTTGATGTCCTTTACGATCTGGTAGCCATAGGAATCCCGGTTTTTGATAGCCGCCAGTACGCACACCTCCAACAGCCCCCGTTTTAGCTGTATATCCATACAATACCTCCTCTCGTGCTATACTATATCACGCATAGTATAATGTGTCAAGACGTATTCCTTTGTTGTGGCATAAAAAAACCGCCCATAGCGGGCGGTTTCCGATTGTGAAAACAAGAGGGGATCATCGGTGGAGTTTCATTCCTGTTCATCCTCCACCGGAATCTCTCCAAATTCCTGTTCATATTTTGCGACACGCTTTTTGAGATATTGTTCGATTTCCTTATTGGCGGACCGGCCTTCTGATTCTGCGATATAACGGAATTTTCGGAACAGCAAACGGTCTACCCGCAGTGTATATCGTAAAAGCTTACTATCCATTCTAAATTGTCCTCTGTTAATATGCCACCGGTCTCCCCGTGCGGGCGGATTCATACGCGCAGCAGATGACCCGAGTGAGAAGCTCCGCCTGGTCCAGATTATACTCCGGTGCTTCTACCTCGTCCGATCCCACCACTTGAGCAAACCGAACAATGGGATATACCTCATCCTGCCAGTCCCTTTCCACTAGGGTCAGCTTTTCATATCCAGGCATCAGGGTAGACTGGAGCAGCACCCGATAATCCTCAGGGCCGTTTCCGGAAATAATAGCCATACCTTCGGTCCCCACGATTTCCATCACATTCACACCAAAACAGGAGACAAAAGAAGTCACCGCCGTGCCCATAGCGCCGTTTTCAAACTCCATCACCGTGGTAGAAAGCTCATCGCCGCCGGTACCGTACAGCTCCTCCATGCGGCAGGTAATAGTTTTGGGCTTGCCGCAGTAGTAGGGCAGCATATACAGGCCATGGCAGCCCAGGTCCAGCGTTACCCCACCGCCGGTTTGGGTCTGGTCAAACCAATAGGCCGGCAGCATATTCTTATCCACAGCAGCCTTATGGGAGCGGCGGAAATACAGGGAAGTCACGCGCCCCAGCTTTCCTTCCTCGATAATCTCTTTCAGATAACGATAGGGCCCCAAAATCTTGGACTCCATAGACACGGTAAATTTAACCCCGGCCTCCTCTACCGCCTGACGGATGGCGGCGCAGTCCTCCATATTCAAAGCCATGGATTTATCGGTAAAAATGTGCTTGCCTGCCTTGGCTGCCGCGATAATCACATCCCGGTGTTTGGTGGTGGGGCACTCCACCATTACCGCGTCCACATCCTCCCGGGCCAGCACCTTTGCGAGATCCGGCTCAAACTCCGCGCCGAATTCTTCTGCGTACTTGCGGCCGCGGGCTTGGTCCTCGTCCCAAACCGCCACAAATTTTCCCGCGCCGCTTTTCAGCAGCTCTCCGGCAAACCATCCGGTGTGGACATGCCACCCGCTCAATAATGCAAAACGCACCATACTAAATACAACTCCTTTTCTGCGTTGGTGGTTTCATTGTAATACGCCGCGTTTTCACTGTCAATATGCCGGTTTTTCCCTATAATCGATTAGAATATCATGTTCAGCCTTTGTGTTTTATAAAAAATAGGCTATTGCTCTGACTGATTACGAGTCAAAGCAACAGCCTGTTATAGTATGTGTCAAATACCGCATGAAAATTTTATATACAAATGAACAAATTATGCTGGACAATATGCTTCATACCATATGCGCCAACCTTTGCTTGTAACTGTATATTCATAGAACCACGATGTGTACTTTTCCGTTAAATCGCCCCACACCTGAACATAATATGTCCTACCTCCATCAATACGCTGTACTTCACAATCAGTCTGTTTCCAACTGTCTCCTTTACCTGAATAAAGTTTACTTCCTTTGCTTACAACAGAACCCCAAAGATAACGTTTATTTGAATTGCTATATGTTTTATTTCCAGTAATATAACAACGAATAGTAGTTCCGTTAGGATAGTAAGAGCCGATAGTCTGATTTCGATATACAGTATAAGTCGCTCTTGGAAAAATTGTATTTTCAGGAATTGAATAACCTCCATTAAGCCTTCCTGATTCTACAATAGACTGCCAGTTTTCCTCTGCTAGTTTATTGTTTTCTTCTAAAGCCGCTTGTCCAATACTAAGACGTTCCTCAAGGTTTGCAAGTTCTTCAGCCTCTTTTTCTGCTGACAATGTTGTACGATTCAATTTGGTAGGAGTAACACTAATTTCAACATCATATTTCTCTTCTAAAGCAGAGACTGCTGTGGAGAACTCATTTTCTGAAAATTTATTGTCAATAGGAGCAGCAAATGCAACAACCGAAAGAGCGCTGATTAAACAAAATACAATTAGCATGCATATATAAATTTTAATTTTTTCATATTTTATTTCCTTTTTGTCTGAATTTTTCTTTAATACAGTATGCAGCACTTAACACAAACACTATCATAAAAATTGTGACATATTTACTGATTGGCTTAATCACATCAAGTAAAGTTACCGGGGTACTCACAGTTTCAATATTAGTAGGGCCTGACACACCTCCGATTGGTGAGATTGAGTAGTTACCCCGCAAATTCACACCTACCATTATTACCGCTAAAACTAGAATTACCGATATACCTAAAGAAGTGAAAGTTATTACTTTTGCGATTTTATATCGCTTTCTTTTTTGATAATCAGGATCTTTTTGGTAGGTACTATTAAAGCTTTCCGCCATTTCCTCTGGTGAGCCCATACGTCTAAAGAGTTCATCGCTCGTTTCACCATTTTCTATAGCATATTCCATATCTGTTCGAAGTCCATCGATAATTCTCTTTTTTGTTTCCCTATCTACATGTAAACGGAATTTGACTTTCATCAGGTATTTTTCATAAATATTCATTAGTCTTTCTCCTCTGTACGCTTTAAAAAGTAATCGACCGTCTCTACAAATTCAGCCCAATATCTTTTCATTTCTTCAAGTTTTTGCAATCCGTCCTCCGTAATGTGAAAGTCTTTTTTTTGATTGCCATTTGGGACAGACACAATAAGGCCCGCATCTTCAAGGCGATAGAACACAGGATAAACAGACCCCTCCCGTGCTCCGGAAAAGTAAGGAGAACCTTCTGAATTCAAAATTGCCATAATTTCTCCTCCATACATCGGCTTTGAAGCAATAAGAGATAAAAAAATCATTTCAAGTGTTCCACGTTTTAGTTGCTGTAAATAATGATCACCCATACAACCGTTCTCCTTAGTGACGCTTATTAGTTCAGCTAAGGAGATTATAGCTTTTCACTCTTTATTTGTCAATAGAAAAATTTTGAATAGGCTACGTTTATGTAAATGTCAGTCCCCACGATCTCTCTTGACTTTTTTTCAGGATGCTGGTACAGTAAAATTGTATCAGCCGGAAGGAATCTTTCCTGACAGCGCATACCGGCCCGTTGGGGCCAACGTTCCGCAAGCTCCTGAACAAAAGGAATCCGGGCTCGGCCCGCTCCTGCTGGAAAGGCGGCGTGAAGCACTCCCCGGCCTTTGGGGAAGATACGCGCCGTAGGGCGCGTTTTTTGTTTTTGGGCGCTTCGCGGGAACCCTATATTGACGAAAGGAAGCGACCGTATGTACGACAAGTATTCCCTGAAAGCGGAAGACTTCATCAACGATGAAGAAATCAAAGCCAGCATTGCTTGGGCAGAAGAAAACAAAAACAATCTGGAACTCATCAACCAGATTATCGACAAGAGCGCAGACCACAAGGGCCTGAGCCATCGGGAGGCCATCCTCCTGCTGCTGTGCGAGGATAAAGCCGCCATTCAGCGCATCTTTGACCGCGCCGCAGAAATCAAGGACGCCTTTTACGGCAACCGCATCGTGATTTTTGCTCCCCTGTACCTCTCCAACTACTGCGTCAACGGATGTCTTTACTGCCCCTACCACCACAAGAATAAGCACATCGCCCGCCGCAAGCTGACCCAGGAGGAGATCCGCCAAGAGGTCATCGCCCTGCAGGATATGGGACACAAGCGCCTGGCACTGGAAACCGGCGAAGACCCGGTGAATTGCCCCATTGAGTATGTGCTGGAAAGCATTAAGACCATCTATTCCATCAAACATAAAAACGGCGCCATCCGTCGGGTGAATGTAAATATCGCCGCCACCACCGTGGAGAACTACCGCAAGCTCAAAGAGGCCGGTATCGGCACCTATGTACTGTTCCAGGAAACCTATAATAAGAAACAATACGAATATTTGCACCCCACAGGCCCCAAGCACAACTACGCCTACCACACCGAAGCCATGGACCGTGCCATGGAAGGCGGCATCGACGATGTGGGCTGCGGCGTGCTCTTTGGCCTGAATCTGTATAAGTACGATTTTGTGGGCATCCTCATGCACGCTGAGCACCTGGAAGCCGTTCACGGCGTTGGCCCCCACACCATCAGCGTGCCCCGTCTGCGCAATGCCGACGACGTGGATGTGTCCGAGTATGAGAACGCCATTTCCGATGAGCTGTTCCAGCGCATTGTGGCCGTGCTCCGGGTTGCCGTGCCCTACACCGGTATCATCATCTCTACCCGGGAATCCCAGCGCACCCGCGAAATGGTGCTGCCCTATGGCGTATCCCAGATCAGCGGCGGCTCCCGCACCACCGTGGGCGGCTATGCCGAAGACCATAAGGAGGAGAACTCCGCCCAGTTTGAGATCAGCGACCACCGCTCTCTGGATGAAGTGGTGCACTGGCTGCTAGAAAACGGCCATGTGCCCAGCTTCTGCACCGCCTGCTACCGGGAAGGCCGCACCGGCGACCGTTTTATGAGCCTGGTCAAAGCCGGACAGATTCGCAACTGCTGCCACCCCAACGCCCTGATGACCCTCAAGGAATATGCCGAGGACTACGCCAGCCCCGAAACCCGCAAGCTGGCACTGGAAATCATCGAAAAAGAGGCCGAGACCATCCCCAACGAGAAGGTACGGGAAAAGGTCTTTGAGCATCTCCACGACATGGACGGCGGAATGCGGGACTTCCGCTTCTAATCCCCTCATACATCAAACGCTGTCGCAAGGAAGAAACGCTTCCCTGCGGCAGCGTTTTTTCTTTTGTTTTCCCCAGGTTTTCCACACTCCCTCCCCCTCTGATTCCCTTCCTTTTCCCCTCCCCTACCCCAACAACTTCCTTCCCTACCCTGCCAAGATGTCTGGGTAAAAAGTATCAGTTTTTACCTTATGACAGAAAAAATAGAAAGGGAATTGCACAATAAAAAAGAAAGAATCGTAAAGTCCGGGTAAATTTTTTCTCTCCCTTGGGCGTCGGCTTATACTTTTTGTAAACAGCATTTGGTTTACATAAAGTAAGTGGAATACCAGAATTTAATTTGTGGAAAACCCTGTGGAAAATGTGGATAACCTTTGAGGAAACCCAACTTTTTCGGGAAAATCCCTTTTCCACCAACCGGAAAATAGATTTATGTAAACTGTTTTTTTGAAAAAACAGCAAAAAAATCTCCGCTCTCTATAACAAAAGGTATAGAAAAAACGTCGAAAAAAGGCGATTGTAGGCGAAAAAAAGTTCTCCCCTATATTTTGTGGGTAAAATTTTGGGATTTTCGGGCCTTTTTTCCCGTAATTCACCGGGTATGGAAAACTCCCTGAGGTTTTCCACATTTTCCACAGAGATATGCACCGAAAAAATTCCGGAAAAAATTCCGTTTTTCTTCTTTTTATGATATGATAGGAGCAAACTAATCCCCTGAGAAAGGATGACACCGTATGCGGGAAGATATTTGCACCATACCTATCAGCGAAGTATTTGAGCCCCGGGACGGCTGCCCCATCTGCCGGATGCGGGATATGCTGGAGGACCGGATGGCCACCTATATTACCGGCGCTGCCATGATGGAGCCGGATGTGCGCATTGAGACCAACCGTCTGGGCTTTTGCAAAGACCATTTTGACCAGATCTTGGCCCGGGGCAGCCGCCTGTCGGTGGCCCTGATTTTGGAGAGCCTTTTAAAAGAAGTAGAGCAGGAGGTATTCCCCGAAGGGAAAGCCGACCCCAAAACCGCAGCAAAAAAACTGCTCCCTGCGGCAGACCGCCGGGCAGAGAGCTGCTTTGTGTGCGAAAATATCGAAAAGAACATGGAGCATCTATTAGAAACGGTGGTGCGCCTGTGGCAGACGGAGGAGGATTTCCGCAAGCTGTATGCTGAACAGCCCTGCATCTGCTTCCCACATTACCGCACCTTGCTGAAAGCTGGAGTCAAGATGAACAAAAAGCTGTTCCCCCTGTTCCAGGAGCAGACCCGCTCCCTTGCTATGAAGTATCTCAGTGAGGTAGAGGGGGACGTGACCCACTTCTGCCGGATGTTCGACTATCGCAACAAGGACGCCGACTGGGGCAACTCCCGGGATTCCATTGAACGGGCTATCTGGTTCCTCACCTCCCGGCACCCCCAGGTAGAGGCCAACGCAGGGGAGAAAAACCGATAATATGGAACAAGCTTTACAAATGGTACGCATCCCGGCATCCTTTGACCCGGACCAGACTTTGGACTGCGGCCAGAGCTTCCGCTGGGAAAAAACGGGGGATACTTGGCAGGGGGTGGCTTTTGGCCGTCGCCTTGCCCTAAAACAAGAAGGGGAAGAACTGGTATTTTCCTGCACCCCGGAAGAATTTGAATCCCTATGGCGAGAATATTTTGACCTGGACACAAACTATAACGCCATCCGCCGGGAACTTTCCGCCATGGACCCGGTGTTAGAAAAAGCCTGCGCCTATGCCGGGGGCATCCGCATTTTGCGGCAGGAGCCCTGGGAAGCGCTGTGCTCCTTCATCATCTCCCAAAATAACAATATTCCCCGCATCAAGGGCATTATCCAGCGGCTGTGTGAGACATTGGGGGAACCTGCTGCTGATGGTGAGTTCCTGTTCCCCACTCCCCAGCGGATGGCCTCCTCCTCCCTAGAGGAATTAGCCCCTCTGCGGGCCGGATTCCGGGCAAAATATCTCCTTTCCGCCGCCCGGCTGGTAACAGAGGGTAAGGTGGATTTGCAGGCCATTCCCCACATGGAGCTGGAAAAGGCCCGGGAAACTTTGATGCTCATTCACGGCGTGGGACCCAAGGTAGCGGAATGCGCGCTGCTGTACGGCTTTCACCGGCTGGAAGCCTTCCCCCTGGATGTGTGGATGAAGCGGGTCATGGAGCGCTGGTTCCCCCAAAAGAAACCGGAGGATTTCGGCCCTTGGGCCGGGGTCGCTCAGCAATACCTATTTCACTATATCCGCACCTTTGAAGAGGAAAACCTGTAACCACAGGATAAGGAGATTTATGATGTTTGGTTTTTTTGATATGGGATATTCCGCGTTTTCCATGTTGTTTTTTCTCACGTTTATTGTGATCCTATGTGTCATCCTGGTAACAGCCATCCGGGGCGCTGTGCAGTGGAACAACAACAACCACTCTCCCCGGCTCACCGTGCCGGCCCGTGTGGTCAGCAAGCGGCAGGAGCATCACCACTATCAGAATAACGATGTTCCCGCTTCTTCCTCCACCTATTATGTCACGTTTCAGGTGGAATCCGGCGACCGGATGGAGCTTCGGGTCCGCGGCTGGGAATATGGCCAGCTGGTAGAAGGGGATTTTGGCAACCTCACCTTTCAGGGAACGCGTTATATGGGATTTGAACGACATTGAACCTATGGCATAAACTCATAATACATAATCCGTTCGCGTGGAGATAGCTTAAAATTCGCAGTTATTACCCCGCGGCTTGGTTTTCGTCCACCTTTTTCCTAAAAGGTGGCGAGGTTTTCAAAGGGGCAGCGCCCCTTTTGGCCGCTCTCCGCAGAGAGCGGAATACTTTATGCTTTCAAAAACGCAGGAAAGGGTGAGAAAACTGTCCAGTGGACAGTTTTCGAGGGGAAACCCACGTCTGGGGTTTCCCCTTAAAACATATCACTTTTATACAACTGTCCATA
>CALWIS010000017.1 GCA_944380795.1 uncultured Clostridia bacterium
GGTGGCAAAGATGCTCAAGGCAATCCACGCCCAGGAGAACAAGAGGGCGGCCAGAGAAAAGGCTAAGGCCGTGGTGGAGGAACTGCGTTCCATGAAGCTGAAAGAGGCCGCCAAGAAGGTGGAGGATGGCATTGAGGAAACGCTGACCTACTGCGATTTTCCCAGCGAACACTGGACTCGCATCCGTACCAATAACGTCATTGAACGGCTCAACCGGGAGATCCGCCGCACTCGGGTAGTGGGCAGTTTCCCGGACGGGAACTCTGCTCTGATGCTGGTCTGTGCCCGGCTTCGCCATGTGGCCGGTACCCAGTGGGGAAACAAGAAGTACATGAACATGAAGCACCTGGAGGCTGCCCTTGAAGATGCCTCCATTGCTGGCTGACTTCACTCATGCCAGACCCTGCAAACCATTTTGCGAAAAATACTTGACACTACCTGCGCCTGCTTTGGGAGCAGGAGACCCGGAGTTTGAGCCCTTCCGCACCTCCGATCACCTTACGCAGAAAAAACGCCTGAAATGGCGGTTTTTCTGCGCTTTTTGTTCTATTTTTGTTGCTTGAATGATTGCGGTTCAGCGGCGGTTTCAGAGACAGAAAAGTGGTAGGAGCATGATTGAGGATGGCTGCTGAAATCACCAAATCCCTAACCCATCCCTAACGGCAAGAGAAACCGTGATTTACCTGGCAGAATATGGTTTACTGTTATTTGTCCGGCCCAAGATGTAATCCGTGAACACCTTGTAGTAGTCCGCCAACTTCAGCAGATGGATTACCGGGATGGTCTGGAACCCACGCTTATAGTGGAAATAAACGATCTGGCTGATTCCCAGAATTTGCACTACATCCTCCTGCCGCAGGTCTTTATCTTCACGCAAATCTTCCAGCCTTTGAAACTACACGCGGCTTACCGCCCTTAGTATTTTATTGATACTATTAGCGATAAAGCATCCTCCCATTAGAATGTTGATGATAGAACTTATAAATACTAAGGAGGTCTTTGGATGGAATTGTTTTAGGAGATTTTCTGTCACGTCCTGACAAAAGAGAAGGTTCAGGTATCCTTCCCTGAGCTATACGAATGATGTGTAGGGTTTGAAAAAGTCCTTTTCTTTGCTTTATGTGTCCCAAAATTTCAGCGCCTAAAGTGTTTTCTCCATTTTCCTACTGCTGGCTGCTTTCCAATACAAGCCTTTTATGCAGGTATGCCTTTGACCTTTACGCAACTGCTATACCTGCACGTTTTATTAAAAGGTTAATAAGTTTGGTCACAATTTGTTTTGAGCGTGACCATCTTATAGTGGTTCCATCCGTCTATCCACACTTTTAATTTCAAACGAACAGAACCGCCCTCTCAGCTCAATAAAGAGAATCGCCTTTCTTGCATGACGGTTTCTGAGCGACAGTGGCTCCACATAGCTCACACAGGCAGACACAAACTCAACTCGATCTGTATCGTATAACGGTGCAAGTACATTGCACAACTCGGCAGGCACATTGCCAATATCCTTTCCTTTCTGGGTTAAGATTCGAAAATCGTTGAAATTGTAGGTATTTCCACGGTCACGCTCAAGCTGAACCGGATCACCCAATTTAACTTTTTCAATCTGTTCCGTTCTTCCATCATATCGTGTCCCTTTGGCCTCAAAGCGAAGAAGGAACGCGTCGGTTTCCGAGAAATAGATTCCTTCGGACTGTTCCAGATATTCCATATTGCCGGGTTCAAAATAATCTGGTCCAATGGTGGATGACAGTTCGTGCCGGCTGTGGAGCTTATCCAGTTCAAGGATAAGTGCGCTTTTTTCTTTCGATTCCATCGTCACGCCTCCTCTGCCTCTTCCAGCTCACGATAGTACAAATCTTTTCTAGCATAGAACCTTTCAAGGTAATCATCATAATAGATTTCAGTTCCCCGGATCTTATAGACAACGTCTATCTTCTCCATCCTATTGCATCCATAGACGTTCTCAAGTTCATTCAATAAATCCAAGACGTCAACACTTCCGTATTTCTGTATCAGTGCGTTTAAAAATGACTTGATGGTAATATCTTCTTTTCCTTTATACATCATAATGGTACCAAACGCCCGGGTGAAAGAAAATCGATCATCGGCAATGAGTAGGTTGGAATAGAACCAGTCGTCAAATCCTAACTCATACAGTTCTGACTGAAAGCCAGAGAGTTTCAAAGAATGTGCACTAAAATACGTGTTGTCTTCGATCTTGTTATAAACTTGATCACAGAATACATGAATCATTTCACGGGTGATCCCGGACTGCTCTAGTTTACGTATGTGGATAAGCTGGTTTGGAGCATATTCAATAACCGTCAAGCTGCGTTTCAGATTCATCAGCTTTTGCGCAAACATAACAACCGAAGCAAACCTTTTTTTATAAGCCCGAATATCTGTTATATCTTCACAGGTAAGCAAATTTTCATAGTAATCCTCCAGCGATGGATAATGCTGAACCGCATAGCGGGAAAGGACAATAAACCCCATCTTTTTTAGGTTCATCGAATTGATTTCCTCTGGATCCGCATCAGGAAACAGATTTTGATAAATGGTTCGAATTTCATCGAAATAATAGAAATCCTCTGTCAGTATTTTTTCTAGTTTTTCCTGATGTTCTGAAGACATTGTTTTCTGGTTTACAGAGTATACTCCTTGATGGTGATATTTTGCAAATGGTTGTAGATAGGTGTATTCTACAGTGGCTATGTCATATCCATATTCACGGGATATTTCTGTGGCCAGATCCAGCGCGGAAACCGGAGACATTTCCTCAAGAATTTCTAAAATAGCAGTATTGCGATCAAAATTGCCAAAACGAATATTCGGCATCCTGCAGCTGTGAAAACCATGATACTCCCCGTCTCTGATAATTTTTTTCAGCAGATTATGTAATTCATATCGGTTGCGAATATCATATCGCCGCATCAAATCTGGATAATCAACGATGAATTTTTCCGTCGAAAGTTCAATATTCTCAAAGGAGTCAAGATTTAGGCCATCCAGCAGATCGGCATAGTCGAGGCTATCTATATCGTAGTATCGAATGGTTTCGTTTTGTGTCCACAAAAGGAATCGTGCGCTTGATAGATGATTCTTTCTTGACCGGTATGTGTTCTCTGTGTAGTATAAATTTTCATCATAAGGGATCTCTTCTTTTTCCAGAAAGCGGTTATAAATCTGTGCGAAGTGATCGAAGGAAGTGCTGTTTTGGCAAAACTTTCTAACAACAACCTCTTCCAGATCCGCACGTTTTCTGTCGATCCATGTTCCATCAACGAACAGCTTGTTGCGGTTCAGATAATTCTTAATTTTCAGGCGCAGACTGACTTCCAGGCCCTTTTTATCTTCCAACGCTTCACTGAGATTTTTTTTCCCCGGTTCCAGTCCTATGGCTTCTAGATATCTCCAATTTACCTGAGAGATACCCAGCCACTGGATGCTGTCATTTTTGTTTAGAGAGTAAGTTTCGTAAAGATATCGATAGTAGTCCTCATCGAAATACTGCAATCCAGTATGTGCGGTATAGCTTGTCCGAACCTTTTGTAACTGTAATTTAATCTGCCGTATACGTTCTCTCGTCAAATGATATTCCTGTCCGATTTCGTTCAGCGTAGGACCATGCAGCCATTTTTGAATAATCTCCCTACTGCGGAGATCAATCTCTTTGCACGACTGCAAGTATGCTTCAAATCTCGGATAAATTCGAAAACAACGACCATCTACATATTCCAGTGAACCGGATTGAATCAATTTTCCAAGAATCTTTTTGAGCCGTTCCGAATCAATTGAAGCAGGACCATCCAGTTTATCCTCCAGTTCCTGCAGACTCAGTCCTGCAAAACCAATCGTGTTGTAAATGGCAAGAATCCTTTTTTGAAGGCTGTCATCATCCCACAGCACATCGGTATTCCCTTCACAGAGTGCATGGATTCGGGAATAGTGCATCTGCCCAT
Organism: uncultured Clostridia bacterium; assembly: GCA_944380795.1. GTDB lineage: Bacteria > Bacillota > Clostridia > Oscillospirales > Acutalibacteraceae > Heritagella_A. The sequence goes on from CALWIS010000017.1 coordinate 3,966, forward strand.
AGGTTTCGATGAACTGAGCGATTTTTTCTACTGTGACTCGATTAAGCTTCAGTTGCTCACTCAGCTTGGACAGCGGGATAAACGCAAAATCCAACAGCGTGTTGTATCCGTTTGCCTTCATTTGTTTACGGCATCCCTTGGGCAGAGCCATGGCATCAACCGGAATGTTGTTGAGACAAATATAGCTTCTTAGCAGCTTCTGATATTCTGGAGAAGCCAGCATGGTCTGGAACTGGTTTCTGATTTCTGGGTTCTTCTTTTTTTCCATATATAAGAAAATATCATTCTGAATCTGTTCCAGAAAGCTTCTGGTTTTCTCTGCGACTTCATGGGCGGAAAACGGATCCATCCGATGAATTTCCTGCAGCTGTTCCTGGGACAGAAAAGCAATCTGATCCAAGGTGTAATAGCCAGCAAATGAAAGCAGGTTATACTCTCTGGCCGTTAAAGACTCCAGTTGGGAAATCTTGATGTTTGCTGTTTTTAGGTAGTCTGCAAGAAGCTGTTGGTGCTTCGCATCCTGAATCCAAACGGCAAAGTTTGGATTATTCTCTGCTGCATCTGTCACTCCTGAAAAAGCGGAATTCCCATCCTGAAGACTCCCAGCTTCATTTTCCTTCATATTTCGAAGAGAATGTACTTTTTTTAGAATATCATCAATGGACTTCTTTCCCAGATTGCGAATGGAATAAAGCTCTTCTTCTGTGATGTTCATGAGCTGGCCTACCGTTTGCAAGCCCGCCCGGGACAGCGCATTTTGAGAACGCGCCGTCAGGCCGAGCGCTTTAATGGGCAGATTAAATACATCCATAAAAATCTTTCACTCCAAAAGCTCTTTCTTAAAAGCTGCAGTAATATTCGCAATTTCGTCCAATTTCACCTGCAGACTCTCCTTTTCTTCCGGATTTAGCCTTACAAACAGTCGGGGATCCACTTCTGTCAGGAGATCAATACATCTTGTGAGATTGTCAATCGGTTTGTTTTTCAGCTGTCTCGATCTGGATTTCTGCAAAGCACGCTCCATGGACCTCTGAAGTTTTTCTGTAATATCACGATTCTTCTGTGCAAAAGAATCAATGTCCTGTTTTGAAAGGATTTCCTCTGCGGCATACAAATTTTCAATCTCCTGTTCCAACGATTGCTGCTCTGCAAAGAAATCCGTATATGTACCATCTTTTATCAGCTTTTTGATATCACGGATAAATCTACGCTGATCGGGAATGGCATTCATCATAATGTTGGCAAAAGAAATATGCTTCAGCTGTGTTTTTTCCAGATTATTAAGTCTTTTCATAGGAGACATCATTTCATGAAACAAGCCGTAAATCTGATATTCTCTCGCCACATGATACTGCTCCGGCAACTGCAGATAGTCCAGAAACTCACAGATTACCTTGGCCACTTCAATGCGCTCATTTACCTCTGAAAGTGACTCATTTGCACTTTGTGCATACTCCTCTGCAGTCAGAAGGTTTGTCTGGACCACATCCCGGTAGGTTCCCACAGCATAGTCAATTAAATCGTAATCGACTTTTTTCTCTTCACCATGCTGGATTGCAAGTTCCAGCAGTTTAATCTGCTTCTTGTCCTCCTGAATATCCATCTCTATAATAACGGTTTCAAAAAACTGTGGGACATTTTTCTCGCGTTCTATTTTTCTCAAACATGTATATCGACGGTTGCCATCCACAATCCGACCATCTGCCAAAACAACACCTGCCTCCCGCTGTCCAATCAAATCAATGTTCTTTTCGGTTTTCTGAATTGCCTCTGGATTGCTCTTGCAGATAAAGTCTTCGATCACATCGTTATAGGTTTCTGTATCCAGCAGAGAAAGCGTTTCCGTTCCGTTCTGCGATTCATACTGCGTAATCCATGTGGAGATTCGGTCATTTTGATCATTGTAATACAGCTTATCCAGCCGAACTCGATATACCGGATAAATTTCAGTCTTTCCCCCAAAGGTAACCTTTCTGCTCTGAGTAGTTCTCTGAACAACGTCAGAACCGATCAGCTGAAGCAGACTGCCTTCTGTCAGCGCCCCCTTCCGGGATATGGGGGCTGGCTGCCTTACCCCCAGATAGGTTGGCGAACTTTGGTGATAGTCTGCCGCTCTTTCACGAACTTTCTGATAAATTATTTGGATCGTCTCTGCACTCTCCGGATCAATTTCTTGGCAAAGCAACACCATTGTGTTGAGATAGCGTTCAGCCTTCGGCTGCTCCAAATCCTGCTGCCCAATATGGGAAACTTCATTGCGGCAGCCCATTAGCTCATTGGCCCAGGTCAAGCAATTTCGGGAAAGATTATTATCAAAAACTGAATACCACTCTCGCTTGAGCAACCGAAGACAATTAGCTATATCCAGCGAATCTACCAGATCGTCATATTCACCACGCAGTGGGAGATCTCTTTGACCATTTAGCACTTGTAGAACTTCGTTCCACCAGTCACTTCCAAAATGACGCGACATTTTTCTGCTAATATAGCCAGACAACGATTGAAGCAGAATACGAAGCCCCTGCTGTACGAGCGCATAATTTTCCGACATTTTGCTTTTATCCTTTCAACTATCTTCCATCGCAAGTGCTGTCATACCACGTTAGGCAGTTTATTTTAAATGCGATGTTCTTTTCCTGTCTCGACAGTATTTTTATTATAGCATGTCAAAATGGCGGATTGTCAAGTCAAGTGCAACAGCAAATTAGAAAAGATTTCAGAAGGGGAGTTCCAGTTGAGGCATTTGCGAGGACGATGATTCAGCTTTTCTGTAAACTCAGCCAATCGTTCTGCAGAGAACGGGACCTTATACGTGTTTTTGGGGACATACTGCCGCAGCAGGCCGTTAATGTGTTCATTTGATCCTCTTTCCCACGGCGACATGGGATGCGCAAAATAAATCTGCAGGGAAGGAAATGCTTTCGTAATCTGACCGTGTTCCGAAAATTCTGATCCCCGGTCCAGTGTGAGAGAACGCACATGCTTTTTCGGCAGCTTCTTCAGGAGGCGGCAAATTACAGCGGAGACTTCTTCTGCTTTCCTGCTGTAGGTAATTCCCGTGAGCAGGAAGCGGGATTTCCGGTCAACCAATGTCACCACATAGAGCTTATGAAAACTGCTGTAAACCAGGTCTCCTTCCCAGTGCCCGATCT
>CALWIS010000018.1 GCA_944380795.1 uncultured Clostridia bacterium
ACCCATGAAGAACTCATGGAAAACTGTCCCACCTATCAGGAAATCTATTATTCCCAGTTCCCGGAGGAACGTCCCACACAGGCAGCAGGAAAGGAGGTGCTGGCATGAGCCGCAATCCACAAACAAAGGGCAAATTTTCCCCCAAGGAGGGGAGCAGTCTCCATACGTTTCAAAAGGTCATGAAGTTTATCGGGCGCTATCGGGTGCATTTGGTGTTCAGCATCCTGCTGGCAGCGGTTTCGGTGGTGCTCCAGCTGTATATCCCCATCCTGTTTGGTGACGCCATTGACGGCATTATCGGAAAAGGGCAGGTGGACTTTGAAGCCGTGGCCGCTACTCTTGGCCAGATTTTAGTGCTGGTTCTGGTATCCGCGGCGGCTACCTGGGTCATGAGCGTTATCAATAACCGCATGACCTATCGGGTGGTGCAGGACATTCGGGAAAAGGCTATCCGTCACATCCAAAAGCTGCCCCTTTCCTATCTGGACGGCCACAGTACCGGCGATATTGTCAGCCGGGTCATTGCCGATGTGGCTCTGCTTTCCGATGGCCTGCTGCTGGGATTTACCCAGCTGTTTTCCGGTGTTATCACCATTGTGGTGACATTGGTGTTTATGCTTTCCAAAAGCCTTATCATCACCGGGCTGGTGATTCTGCTCACGCCATTGAGCTTTGTAGTGGCTCGGTTCATCGCTACCCGCTCTTTTCGGATGTTCCACAAGCAGAGTGAGACCCGCGGCCGCCAGACCGCCATTATTGAGGAGATGATCGGCAATCAGAAGGTAGTCAAGGCCTTTGGCTATGAAGAAAAAGCCTCCGCCCGGTTTGCAGAAGTCAATGAGGAATTAAAGGAATGCAGCCAGAAGGCGGTGTTTTACAGCAGCCTCACCAACCCCTGCACCCGGTTCGTGAATAATGTGATCTATGCGGCGGTGGCCTTGGCAGGCGCTTTGCTGATTTTGGCAGGGAACCTCACCGTAGGCGGCCTTTCGGTGTTGCTGGCCTATGCCAACCAGTACATGAAGCCTTTTAACGACATCAGTTCCGTGGTCACAGAGCTGCAAAACGCTTTGGCCTGCGCTTCCCGCATCTTTGACCTGTTGGAAGAGCCAGCAGAATCCCCGGACCCGGCAGAAACCCTTTCGCAGGTGCAGGGCGCCGTAGAGGTACAGGATGTCAGCTTCAGTTATGATAAAAAGAAAAAGCTCATCGAGCATTTCTCCCTGAAAACTAAGCCCGGTATGCGGGTAGCCATCGTAGGCCCCACCGGATGCGGCAAGACCACCTTTATCAATCTGCTCATGCGTTTTTATGATGTGGACGGCGGGCAGATTCTGGTAGACGGCCAGCCCATCCACCAGGTTTCCCGCCACTCTCTGCGGAAAAATTACGGCATGGTGTTGCAGGATACCTGGATTAAAAATGGCACCGTGCGGGAAAATGTCTGCTTTGGTAAGCCGGACGCCACCGAGGAGGAAATCAAAAAGGCCTGTGTAGAGGCCCATAGCTGGGAATTTATCCGCCGTCTGCCCAAGGGGCTGGATACGGTGCTCAACGAGGACAGCTTGAGCCAGGGGCAAAAGCAGCTTTTGTGTATCACTCGAGTGATGCTCTGCCTGCCGCCTATGCTGATTCTGGACGAGGCTACTTCCAGCATCGATACCCGCACGGAGCTGCAAATTCAGGAGGGCTTTGAAAAGCTGATGCAGGGGAGAACCAGCTTTATCGTGGCTCACCGACTTTCCACCATCCGTAACGCCGATGTGATTTTGGTCATGAAGGACGGCCATATTGTGGAGCAGGGCAATCATCAGGAATTGATGGCTGCCGGTGGTTTCTACAGCCACCTTTATAACAGCCAGTTTGCTAATGTTTCCTAAATCCAAAAACACCCTTGGCACAGCCGGACTTTCGGCTCCCTGCCAAGGGTGTTTGTTGCTTTAGTCAAAATATCCCATGTATTTTTCCATAGCGTCCATAACGGCTTTTACATTTTCCAGAGGGAGACCGGGGGACAGGCCATAGATCATGGTCAGTCCTCCCTGCGGCGAGCCAATGGAGGCAACTTCTCGGCGAATCAGCCGGTCTATCTCTTTGGGAGTGCCGAACCGTGTGATTCTCTGGCGGTCAATGTCCAAATCTACACATACCTTGCCCGCCAGTTTTTCTTTGATCCAGTCGATGCCATTCACCAGATCCTGCAAATTTAGGATCTCCACCCCGCCGTCGATTAAGTCGTCCACCAAGGTGCGGATGTCCCCGTCGGAATGCATATGGATGGGGATGCCCTGGTCTCTGGCAGGCTGCATGAGCCTTTGGTAGGAGGGTTTGATGTATTTTTGGAATTGCTCTGGGGAGAGCATAGGTCCAATCTGCATTCCCAAGTCTTCGGCATAGGTCATCACATCCACGCCGCAGTCCAAATAATGGCGCACGATACCCATGTTAAAATCCTCCACCAGTTGGATCAATTCCCAAAGGCGGGGCTCCTCGTCCATCATATCAAACAGCAGGTCCTGATAGCCTCGAATATCGCAGAGCTGTAAAAAAGTGTGCCCATGACGCAGCCCGCCCATATGCAGCTGCTCCGGAGTGTTCTGGATTTCCTTCTTGACGGCTTCTCAGTCGATGGGGCCGATACCGGTACAAATATCCGGGTTTGGCGCTTTGTACTGGGCAAAGTTTTCCCAGTCTGCCAGCGGATGGCGGGTAACAGTGCCGGTAATCCCATCCACGGTGGTTTCCCACACGCAGCCAAAATCATCGGTATAAGGGCAGTCCTTTTTTGCCACTGGGGCAAAGGTGGGGCGGCAGGGCAGTTCTTCCGGCCACTCAAAGTTGGGGAACAGAAGAGGATGGGTCTGCATCAATTCAAACAGGGCATCTTGTGGGTAAGCGTCATAACAGGCGCCGTTAATGGCAAAGGCCATGGGAATATAATCCGGCCGTTCAAACCGGGCAGCCCGCAGGTAGTTTTCTTTTGGTGTCATATCGTTTCCTCCCCCTATGGGTGTTCTTTTTGGATTATAGCGTATTTTCTATAAAAAACAGAGGGGTATCGGTGAATTTGTGTTTTAATTTGTATTTTAATTTGAAAACCTGGTACCTTGACGGGGGTTGCAAGGGTGTTATAATAAAATAAAAACAGCGTCAGAATATTAGGGAGGCAGTAAAATGGAAAAGGAAAAAGAGTGGGAGATTTCGCCGGAATGGCAAATGCTTCTTACCCGGTATCAACACCTGAACCGGGTGGCAAAAAAGGGGGAAATCCTGTTTGCAGGCAGCAGCCTGATGGAACAGTTTCCCGTAAACGAACTAATGGCCAGCTTGGGAATTTCCAGCTGTGTATATAACCGGGGTATTGGAGGGTATACCACCGATGACCTGCTCCGTACCATGGATACCTGTATTTTTGACCTGAAACCCCGTAAGCTGTTTATCAATATCGGCACCAACGACATCGGGGCCGGAAGGGTGGAAAGCTTAAAAAAGAATTACCGGGAGATCCTTCGGCAGGTGCGGGAGCGGCTGCCTCAAACCCAGATTTATTTGCTGGCATACTATCCCTGTAATCCCCAGGGGCTTCGCGCCACGGAAGAGGAGCGGGCGCAGGCCTTCCGATATCGTACTAATGAAGCGATTCGGGCGTGTAACCGCTGGGTAGAGGAGCTGGCCCAAGAGATGGGATGCGTGTATCTTGACCTTAACGAGCCGTTATTGGACGCAGAAGGGCAGCTGAAACTGGAGCTTACCATGGACGGTGTCCATATGTATCCTGACGCTTATGTGCCCATATTGGAGCAGTTGGCACCTTGGCTGGATTAATGCGTTTTATATTCGAGAAAAACTGCGGCTTTGCCATTGTTATGTGAGCAAAGCCGCAGTTTTCTTTTCTGAAATTTTTTGTTTTATGGCGAAATCAAGCTGGCGGTACGTTGTGCCAGTTGGGAAATGGCAACAGAACCCATGCCGTCCACTCCGGAAAGGAGCCGGTCGTGGAGCGGAGCTACCCATTGATTGGGAAGGTTTTCGGCACCTTTCATTACTCCCAAAACAGAACCGATGGTGGCGGCGTTGCAGTCGGTGTCAAACCCGTAGCGGATACCAAAGGCCAAGGAGTCTGCAAATTCCCCATTCCCATACAGCAATCCGGTGGTCACCAGCATGGCGTTGGGAATGACATGGCACCAGTCATGAGGATTTTCCTCGTTCCACCGTTCCCGGATAGCTTTGACGGCTTCTTCTGGCCCTGCCCCCTGTTCGTTTAAAAAGAGGAGCAGACGGATGCTCTCTGCTAACCGGCATTGGGGCGGGATATAATCCAAACCCACCTGAATGAGCGTGGGAATATCCTTTATGACAAACGCAGCGGCGATAATGGCGGCAATGAACATTTCTCCGTAAATGCCGTTTTTGGTGTGGGAGATGCAGGCATCCCGCAGAGCCATTTCCGAAGCAGTATCGGGATCTCCGGGGTTGACATATCCAAAAAGATCGCCCCGAATCTGCGCGCCTATCCATTCCCGATAGGGGTTGCAGAAAAGTGCGGACTGGGGAGGTAGGTACAGCTTGCACAGGTTGAGATACGCAATGCGCTCTGCGGTACAGGTGTGCAGCAGGGGTAGGCTGGAAAGCCAGCATTCCGCCACATCTTCGGAAGTAAAATCCCGACCGCATTTTTCCAGAAGGCGCAGGGCTAGCACCGTATAATTGGTATCGTCATCCTCCGGCATATAGGATACATTGTTGATCCATCCTTTTTTCTCCGCACCATAAGCGCCGCCTTCGTCGGTTACGTCATAGCGTTCCCGAACTTCCTGCGGAAGCTGGGAGGTAAAATAGGTGTGCAGAGGGTCGTTGCCACTTTCTCGAAGCAGGCCGTTGATACGTTGGGAATGCCAGCCTTCTATGGGCTGTCCCAATAAGCATCCACAGCAGCGGGCCAGCCATCCGCCATAAATGCGGTCATACAGTTCGGTTTCTTTTCCTTTCCAGGCTGGAATGGAAATTTGGCGAGGCCGAGCCGCCAGGATTTCTTCCGGTTTCCAGGGCTCCTCATAGGGAAAATCCGGACGGGTAGGAAGCTGCTGGATCTCCTGATACAAAGAGATCGCCTGATGCAGCGCTTTGCGGTCGTTTGGAGCGGCTTTGCGGAGTAATTCTGCTTGGTCTAACAGAGAATCCGGCACTTCTTTGCCCTCTTCCTGTGCCTGTCGCAGCTCAATATGCAGGTCCGCTAAACCGTTCATCCAGGGCTGTTGTAACAGCATACAAATATCAACTCCTCCTTGTTTCGTCGACAGAAAACTGCCTGTTCTTACTGTAACACATTTTGCCCAGTGCCGCTATTCTTTTTCTTTGGGTTCTTGAAAAAAACCGGGAAAAGACTACAATAGGGATAGAAAACAGTTATATCAATGGCATAGGAGGATTTGTAATATGGAATGGAAAAAGCTGTATCCGGGTGGAAAGAAAAAAGCAGTCACTTTTAGCTATGATGACGGTGTGGAGCAGGATATCCGATTGACAGAATTGTTCCGGCAGTACGGGGCAAAGGCTACGTTTAATCTGAATTCTGGGCTGGATGAGAGCGGTTCTTGGAATTTTAAAGGAGTGGAGGTGCGGCGTATTCCCTTTGCCCAGATGCCGGAAGTGTATTGTGGACAGGAGATCGCCTGCCACGCCAGCACTCACCCACACCTGGAGGAGCTTTCTCCGCGGGAACTCCATTGGGAGCTTTGGAACGACCGGAAGACTCTGGAACATCGGTTTGGATGTACAGTATCCGGCATGGCGCTGCCTTATGGCACTTGGAACCCGCAGGTGCGAGAGACGATAGAGAAATTGGGATTTTCCTTCTGCCGAACGGTAGAGAGCACCCACACCTTTGAACGGCCCAAGGATCAGTATGCAATCATTCTTTCCCGAAAAAATTATCCCCTGCCCGTGTGGACAGGGGATTTTCTATCTTACTTACGTGCGCCGCACTCGGAGCAATACTCGTAGTCGTTGACGGTGACAGTTTGTGCGGGAACATCTATAACGGTCTGGGAATCTACAACCTTGTAGGTGTAGTTTTCGCAGTCGTCCCAAAAGTCAGCGGCAACGTGGCGAAGAATGCCTGCGTTGTCATCGAATTGCGCGCCGCAGTTGTTGCAGACATACTTTTTAACTTCTACAACGTGAGAC
>CALWIS010000019.1 GCA_944380795.1 uncultured Clostridia bacterium
TTTAAAATCCCGGTCATGTAGGCGATGAGGATGCCGTAGTTGGTCATGGGCCCGCCCTGCTCCGTTGCCCGGGGGTTGCGGGACTGCATTTCCCGTTCGTTAAGCATACGTCCGCCGCAGTGGACAATGAGCCGGTAGGGGGTGAGATCTTGGGGAAACTCCCCACCGCTGGTAAATTCAAATTCCGGTTCTTTTCCCGTCTTTTGGCGAATCCACCGGGGAAGCTTGACGGTGCCGATGTCGTTACACTGGCGGTGATGGGTGCAGCCCTCGGAAATCAGAATCTTATCCCCATCGTTGATCTGGTTCAAAGCGGCCACGCCCCGAATGGCCTGCTCCAGGCTGCCCTTATACCGGGCAAACAAGATGGAGAAGGAGGTGAGGGGCACGGTTTCGGGCACATCCTTTGACACTTTGGCAAAGGCCTGGCTGTCGGTAATGACCATGCGGGGCGGCTCTTTTAAAGCGTCCAAGGTCTGGGGTAGTTCTGTTTCCCGGGTAACAAAAGCCATGGCTCCAGCTTCCAGAATATCTCGGATAGTTTGCTGCTGGGGCAGGATTAACCGGCCCTTGGGGGCTGCTTCGTCAATGGGGGTCACCAGTACCACTCGATCTCCGGGGGAGAGGAGGTCGGCCACAATATGGTGTTCCCGAGCGGCGTCGGGCTTTAACCGGGCGATGGCTTCTTTCAGCTCGTGGATGTTTTCGCCGGTGGCGGCGCTGACCCACAGAGTTTCTTCTCCTTCCAGAGAGGGGCGGGGAGCATTTTCCGGCAGACGGTCGCACTGGTTCATCACCACCAGCCGGGACAGCTTTTGCTCTTTCAGCCGAGCGAGGAGGGCGTGATCTTGAGGGCTCATACCTTGGGAAGCGTCAACCACCAGCAAAGCAATGTCGGTTTTGGCCAGTACCTGCCAGGTTTTTTCCATACGCATGGCGCCCAATTCGCCCACATCGTCCAGGCCGGGGGTGTCGGTAAGGAGTACAGGGCCAAGGGGCAGCAGTTCCATGGCTTTGGAGACAGGGTCGGTAGTGGTGCCTTTATAATCGGAGACGATAGCCAGTTTTTGGCCGGTGAGGGCGTTAATAAGGCTGGATTTACCAGCATTGCGGCAGCCAAACAGGCTGATGTGGATGCGTTCCCCGGAGGGGGTGGCGGTAAGGCTCATGGGAGTAACCCCTTTCTATAATATATTTTATTGGAATGGCGTGAATGAATGGCGCGGAGCGCTTACGTCAAGGCTTAGCCTTGCCAGGGGTTTGGGGGCGGGGAGCCCCCAAGAAGCATAGCGAAGCGCCAGCGAGCCAGCAAAAACAAGAATTGCGCTTTGCCCCAAGAGCCGCCAAAGGCGGCGCGAGGGCTGAGTGAATGCTGTTTTCAAAATAGAAGCAGCCAAAAGCCAGTGGTTCTCGCCAAGCAGCAAGAGTTGCCGAAGGCAACGCGAGCTTTGAGAGGAAGCAATTTATTACTTGTATTTTCAAAAGCTTTAGCCATTTATCTGAATTTCATTAAATAACTACTTTGTCGCTCAAGCCGCGACGGGCTGTTCCTTTCTTGCGAAAAGAAAGGAACCAAAGATTCGCAAGGGGCTTTGCCCCTTTGAACCCCGGCTGGTTCCGTTGCCGGCTTGGGCGCTTCGCGAAGCGCCGGCAAGGGCAGCAGCATAAAATGGGCAGCTTTTGGCTGGCAGATTTCTTCTGCACTAACCTGACGGAACTGTCCCGGCAGGAAAGGCCTACGGCCTTTAGCCGTGACAGTTCTAACTCGTCTATCTGCACCGGAATTTCGTGGGGGATTCCCAAGGGACCAAGGCGGTCCTTTTGGCGCCTTCTTTGGCCCTTTCTTCTCGCAGAAGAAAGGTAACGCATCCCCTTGCGAAAAGGATAAAGTTTTTGAAAAGGATTTTGCCTCTACAACGAAATCCCCTACACCGGCTTTTGGCTGTCGCCCCGGTCAGTGACCACGGTATACCCGACAGCTGCCATGCTCTCCTGTAAGCGGCGCAGGCCCTCGGCGGCCTCGCTTCCGGAATGGAGTTTATTGTCGTACAGCAGGTATTTCTCCCGCACGTCCGCGGGGGAGAGGTTGGGCATCACCACATTGGCCCCGCACTCCATGCCCTGCTCCCGCCCATCGGGGAGAAGGGTGCCCAGGGCCGTGGTGGCGGGGAGCAGCACCCAAGGCAGCATCAGCCGCACCAGAGAGAGCAGATACAAAGTGAGAGTTCCGCTGCCCGCCGGTTCCTTGGCAAAGGGGGTGTCGTGGTGGGGCAAAAACGGCCCAATGCCCACCATTTCCGGCTGGAAGTCCTGCAAAAAGGCCATATCCTCCGCCAAGGTTTTTGGGGTTTGGCCCGGGGAACCCACCATGAATCCAGCCCCTACCTGGAACCCCAATTCCCGCAAAAAGCCCAGACATTCCATACGGTGGGCAAGGGAGAGTTCCTCGGGATGCAATCGGCGGTAATGGCTATCGTTGGCGGTTTCGTGGCGCAGCAGGTAGCGGTCGGCTCCGGCCTTTCGGAAGGCTTCGTAGCTTTCCCGGCTTTTTTCCCCAATGGACAGGGTGATGGCGCACTGGGGCCACCGGCTCTTGATGGCCTTTACAATGGAGCAGACCCGTTCATCGGTGAAATAGGGGTCTTCGCCCCCTTGGAGCACAAAGGTACGGAATCCCAGTTCCCAGCCGGTTTCACAGCAGGAGAGGATTTCTTCCTGGGTAAGACGGTACCGCTGGGCGTTGCGGTTGCTCCGGCGCAGGCCGCAATAAAAGCAGTCGTTGCGGCAAAAGCTGGTGAATTCAATGAGCCCGCGGATATACACCCGCTTGCCGTAATAGGGTTCCCGGGCCAGCCGTGCCAGGCGGGCGGCTTCGTTTGCCAATTCCGGGGTATATCCGGCGATGAGGGATTCCCATTCCGGTTTCTCCAGCCGGTGGGCGGTGTTGAGCTGTTCCAGCAGCGCGGCGGGGGTCATGGCGTTTCCTCCCCCAGCTTGGCATACACGGTTTTGGTGCTCACGCCGGGGAGCATCCCCAGCTTGCCGGAAAGAGTGCTGATTTCATTCTGCGGGGCGTCCAGCACCACGCTGATAATGGAGACGTTCCGCTTATGATAGGGCACCCCCATGCGCCCCACGATGCGGGCGGCATACTGGTGCAAAAGCTCGTTGATTTTTTCGGTGGAATCCATATTTGCTACGATGATTCCAATGAGGGCTACACGGTTTTCCATGTTTCACAGTCCTTTCTCCCTTCTGCCTGGGCCAGAGGGCAAAAAAGCGCCCCCGGTCTCCCGGAGGCGCAGAAAATACAGCCGGCTTTCCCCGCTGGCAACACATCTTTTCCGCCTTCCTCCGCAGGGCGAACCTTTGGGTTCAGGGTATGGCCCTATCATACCACAGCGGGGGCGGCTTTTCAAGCAGGGGAAAAATGGGGAAGGCACCGCAGTTTATTTCGTTTTTTCCAGTTTGGCTTCCAGCCGCTTTTCCAATTCCGCCATTCGGCGGCTGATATTGCAGCTTTCTGCTTCCAGCTCCTTATCCAAAAGATGGAGGAACACGGTAATTCCAATGAGGATAACTGGCACGAAAATCACCGCAATATAGCCGATGATGACTACCGAATAGGTGCCCACAAGATATTTTGCGTCTGAGGAAAGATACAGCCCTCCCACACCGGATGCAATCACGCTGGCGATGGACAGCAGGAGAAAAAATATTTTCAGTTTTTTCAAATAGGAGAACATGGAAGCGCCTCCTTTTCCTAGTATAACAGCACCGTTTTTCTAATGAGCTTAATTTCAGTATATCTCTTTAAACGATGCAAAATCTATTGCTATTTATTACGATGTTTTTCCCCATTATTTGTGGCTTCCTCTAAGGGATCATTGACAAACTGCATCGGGGCGTTTATCATAAAATTAAACTTTATCACAATAAAGCAGGAGGTTTTTTCATGGAACTTCGCGATAAAAATGGATTGACAGAACAGGAGTTTTTGGCATCCTATCACGCCGGGGATTTTCCCCGCCCATCGGTGACGGCGGATATTATGATTTTTTCCCGGGATGAGCGGGGCTTAAAGGTGTTGCTGGTGCGCCGTGGTGGGCATCCCTGCCTAGGACAATGGGCCCTTCCCGGCGGCTTTGTGGAGCCCAACGAGACCATCGGCCACGCCGCTGCCCGGGAACTTGAGGAGGAGACGGGTCTCACCGGTCTGGTGCCGGAGCAGCTCTTTACCTACAGCCAGCCTGGCCGCGACCCCCGCACCTGGGTTATCACCACCGCCCATTTGGTAGTGGCTGACGCTTCTCAGCTAAAGGTACAGGCTGGGGACGATGCAGCGGACGCGGGCTGGTTCCGCATTGAGCGCCGTCGGGAGGATGAAGGAGTATACGCCCTGCGGCTGGAAAAGGGCGGCGACCTTCTCACTGCCAAGGTGCTGCGCACCACGGCCTGTGACGACGGCCCCTATCGGATTCTGGAAAACAACGGCCTTGCCTTTGACCACGCCAAAATGCTGGCTCTGGCCCTGGACCGGCTGGAAGAAAGAAAATAAAGCAGTTCCCCTTTGCTTTTCCCAGGGGAAAAGCGGAACCTTTCACAATGGAGTGTCCTAAAAGAAGCAATTGAGTAAAATTCCAGTCGGTTTTCCTAAAGAACTGGAATTTTGGGGACAAATTTGCATATATTGGCACCATCCGTTTCTTGTTTGCTCCCACTCCCGAGAGTATAATAAAAATGAAATGTGTGCCGGAAGGAGCTGTCGTATGAAAAAAGAATTGATGATCCGCAGCCTGTTTGATCTGACCCATACCGCCGCCGCCCCCCTGCTGGAAAAGTACACCTATCCCTGGGAGGCTTTGCCGGAGATCGGTTCCTTTATTACCCGGCTGGGGGCTTCTTTGCCGGAAAACGAGTATGAACAGCGCTGGGCCAATGTATGGATTCATAAAAGCGCCCGGCTGTACCCCAACTGCTATATCGGCGGGCCCTGCATTATCGGGCCAAACACCGAGGTGCGCCCGGGAGCCTTTATCCGCGGCAACGCTTTGGTAGGGGCCGACTGCGTGGTGGGCAACTCCACCGAGCTGAAAAATGTAATCCTCTTCGACCATGTACAGGTGCCTCACTATAACTATGTGGGGGATTCCATTCTGGGCTATTGTTCCCATATGGGTGCAGGTTCCATCACCTCTAATGTGAAGCAGGATAAAACGCCAGTAACCGTGCGCACAGAGGAAGAAAAGGTCTCCACCGGCCTGAAAAAGTTCGGGGCGATGCTGGGCGACCATGTGGAAATCGGCTGTAATTCCGTTTTGAATCCGGGCACGGTGGTGGGCCGGGGCAGCCATGTGTACCCCCTCTCTATGGTGCGGGGACTGGTGCCCGAGGGCTGCATCTACAAAAAGGCCGGGGAAATTGCTGAAATCCAATATTAAAGGGAAAACCATAAAATCTTATTAAATTATTATCGGGAGGGCTATTCATGACAGACGTCAGCAGAGAAATCGCAAGACTCTTACAGTATGGCCGCAATCACGGCCTGTTGGAAAGCGCAGACTGCGCCTATGCCGCCAACCGGATGCTGGTGGTGTTGGGGCTGGAAAGCTGGGATAACACCGTAGAGGTACCCCAAGAGGAGCTGGAGAGCCCGGCTCCCATTCTAAATAATATCCTGGACTGGGCCTATGAAACGGGCCGGCTGGAGGGCAATACCGCCCCCTACAGGGATGTGCTGGACACTGAGCTGATGAACTGCATGATGCCCCGCCCGTCGGAGGTCATTCACCGGTTCTATGATTTGTATCGAGAGGACCCCCGCTCCGCCACCGACTATTACTATCAGCTGAGCCGCAGCTCCAACTATATCCGCACCGACCGTGTGGCAAAGGACGAGCTTTGGACGGCAGAGACCCCCTATGGCAAAATGACCATCACCATCAACCTCTCCAAGCCGGAAAAAGACCCCAAGACCATTGCCGCTGCCCGGAATATGCCCCAAAACGGCTATCCCAAGTGCGCCTTGTGCAGTGAGAACGAGGGCTTTAAGGGCAACCTTTCTCAAGCACCTCGCGCCAACCACAGGCTCATCCCCATCCAGCTTTTGGGAGAGGATTGGTTTCTCCAGTATTCCCCCTATGTGTACTACAACGAGCATTGCATCGTGCTGAATAAAAAGCACACCCCCATGAAGGTGAGCCGGGAATCCATGGCCCATCTGCTGGACTTTGTGAGCCAATTCCCCCACTATTTTGTGGGTTCCAACGCCGACCTTCCCATTGTGGGCGGCTCTATTTTGAGCCACGACCACTTCCAGGGCGGTAACTGCGAGTTCCCCATGGCAAAGGCCCAGGTGCGGGAGGCTGTCTCCTTCCAGGGCTTTGAGGATGTGGAGGCCGGTATCGTCAACTGGCCCATGTCGGTGATCCGTCTTTCCAGCGACAATAAGGAGCGTATCCTCGATTTGGCGGAGGTCATCCTGCGGGAATGGAGAGGCTACACCGACGAGGCCGCCAATATCCTGGCCCAGACCGACGCCCCCCACAACACCATCACCCCCATCTGCCGCACCCGCAACGGCAAGTTTGAGATGGATTTGGTGCTGCGCAACAACCTGACCACCGAAGAGCACCCCCTGGGTGTGTACCATCCCCATGCAGAGTACCACCACATTAAGAAGGAGAACATCGGCCTGATCGAGGTCATGGGTCTTGCTATCCTGCCCGCCCGGCTGAAAAAGGAGCTGGCTCTGGTGGAAGAAGCCCTGTGCGACCCGGCCAAGGAGGAAGAGGTATTCTCCACCGACGCCATGAAGGCCCATTGGGACTGGTATCAGCAGCTGAAAGCCCAGAACCCGGCACCCGAAACCGTACATACTTTGGTGCAGCAGGACGTGGGCCGCATTTTCTCCGAGATTTTGGGCAATGCCGGTGTGTATAAGGATACCGACGAAGGCCGGGAAGCCTTCCGCCGATTCTGCCAGCACGTGAACCGCTGCCTGTAAACTGTCGTATAATATCAAAGCCTGCCGTAGAAAGTTTGCGGCAGGCTTTTTACTTTTTATACAAGGTAAAAAAGGAACTTTTGGAGGAACCTACCATTGCACACTAGAACGGGGCAGGCTATCATAAAAGCAAGGCGGAAAAGCCGCCTGTTAGGAAAGGAGTTGTAATTATCATGTTTCATGGAATGGGAATGAACCCTGGAAATCTGTTTCTTCTCTCTAATGCCAAGACCCGCTCTATTTGTCCCGAAAATCCTACCGGTCAGCCGGGCCAGGGAGGCAAATGCCCGCTGGAGGAGGGCTCCGCGCGCAGTGCCGCCCGTGATTTGGGCACTGGTTGGAAGGTAAACCCCTATGTGGTCATCCCGCCCCAAAGCACCTACACCCTGGCAGAGATGGAGGGGCCGGGATGCGTCCAGCATTTCTGGATGACCATTCTCCACAACCGGTGGCGAAATATCATTCTGTGTATTTATTGGGACGGGCAGGAGCAGCCCTCGGTGGAATGCCCGCTGGGAGATTTCTTTTGCTGCGGCTGGAACGAGGAGCAGCAGATCTCCACTTTGCCGGTGTGTGTCAATCCCCGCCACGCCTTTAACAGCTATTGGCCCATGCCGTTCCGTAAGCACTGCCGCATGACGCTGGAAAACCGGGCAGAGGAAGAACTGACGGTGTATTATCAAATCGACTACGCCTTGGGAGAGGTGCCGGAGGAAGCAGCCTATTTCCATGCCCAGTTCCGGCGCTCCAATCCGCTGGAATATCAAACGCCCCATGTGATTCTGGACGGTGTTACAGGAAAAGGCCATTATGTGGGCACCTATCTTGCCTGGCAGAGCAATAATACCGGCTGGTGGGGAGAAGGGGAGATCAAGTTCTACCTTGACGGCGATACGGAATACCCCACCATCTGCGGCACCGGGACAGAAGATTACTTCTGTGGGGCGTATAACTTTGAGCATCGGGACCAGCACCGGTATACGGATTTTTCCACCCCTTATACCGGTTTTCATGTGGCCGAAAGTCCTGACGGACTTTACCGCAGCCAACAGCGGTTCAGTATGTACCGCTGGCACATCATGGACCCTGTCCGATTTGATGAGAATATCAAGGTAACCATTCAGGCGTTAGGCTGGCGGGAAGGCGGAAGATACCTGCCTTTGCGGGACGATATTGCTTCCACTGCTTTTTGGTATCAGACGCTGCCCACCGCGTCGTTCCCCACCCTGCCCGATAAGGATACGATGGAAATCATCTAAGACCCGGTAGATCCTTCTCTTTACAAGCAGGAGAAAACATGATATAGTTTATGTAACAGGTGCCTGCGCGCCTTTTGGAAAAGAAAGGCGCGCAGGCTTTTTGTACACCATCGGCTCAATGACTTTCTCCCGCACCCTGCTGGAAGGAAACACGGAGTGCATGGAGAAAAGCTATGGGCTGCCGCCCCTTTATGGGGCAGGCGCCTTTTTTATTATCATGGGGGTTGCTGTATTTTGCAATCGGAGGAGGAACCGTACGTTATGAAGCTTGCGTTTTCTACATTGGGATGCCCTGATTTTGACTGGGCGGATATTTATTCCATGGCCAAGGACTTTGGTTTTTCCGGCATAGAGATGCGAGGGCTGGGAGATGACATTTTTTCCATAAATGCCCGGCCTTTTCGAGAGGAAAACCTGCCCAAGACCCTGGAACTTTTAGAAAAAAAACATTTGGAGATCTGCTGCCTTTCTTCGGGCAGCGCGTTGAAGTTTGCCGATAAGCGCCAAGAGACCTTAGAAGAACTGCGCCGGTATATCCGGTTGGCAGCAAAACTCCATACCCCTTATATCCGGGTGTTGGGAGATCTGACTGCTGCTCCTGATGGGGATGTGGATGACCAGTTGGTGCTTTCTGCTCTGCGGGAATTGATACCGTGTGCAGAAGAAAACGGCGTGACCTTGTTGGTAGAGACCAACGGTGTGTATGCCGATACCGCCCGGCTGCGGGAGCTTTTGAATCAGATTGAGAGCGACAACATCGGTGCTTTGTGGGATTTGCACCACCCCTACCGCTATGCTGGAGAATCCCCGGAGACCACCGTGCAGAATCTGGGCGCCTATATTAAGTACACCCATGTAAAGGATTCCGTGGTAGAAAACGGTAAGACGGTGTATAAGATCATGGGCGAGGGCGATCTGCCCATGGATGCCATGATGCGGGCCCTGCGCTCCATTAACTATGAGGGGTATGTTTCCCTGGAATGGCTCAAGCGTTATGCCCCCGACCTTAGTGACCCAGGCATTGTGTTCCCCCATTTCGCCAACTTTATGGAGCAGTATATGGACCGTGTGGAGGACATCCGCCGTCTGTACGACAACAATGCCAAAACCGGCAAATATGTGTGGCCTAAGGAGCACCTCATCGACCTGACTTTTCCCCAGGTGCTGGATCGGATGGTGGAGGAATTCCCCGACCAGTACGCTTTCCGTTATACCACCCTGGACTATACCCGCACCTATTCCCAGTTCCGGGATGACGTGGATACCTTTGCCCGTTCCCTTATCGCCATGGGGGTGCGCCCTGGCGACCATGTGGCCATTTGGGCTACCAACGTGCCTCAGTGGTATATCACCTTTTGGGCCACCACCAAGATTGGCGCGGTGCTGGTAACGGTGAACACCGCCTATAAAATTCACGAAGCCGAATACCTTTTGCGCCAGTCAGATACCCACACTTTGGTGATGGTGGACGGCTACAAGGATTCCGACTATATCGCCATTATCAAGGAACTGTGCCCGGAACTGGAGACACTGGAAAAGGGCCACCCCCTACACAGTAAGCGTCTGCCGTTTTTGCGGAATATTATTACCTGCGAATCCAGCCAAAAGGGCTGCTGGACTTGGGAAGAAGCGATGGCGGTCTCCTGTAAGGTGCCGGTAGAAGAAGTGTACCGCCGGGCCGCTGCCATTGATAAAAACGATGTGTGCAACATGCAGTATACCTCCGGCACCACCGGCTTCCCCAAGGGGGTCATGCTCACCCACTACAATGTGGTAAACAACGGCAAGGCCATCGGCGACTGTATGGACCTTTCCACCGCCGACCGGATGATGATTCAGGTGCCCATGTTCCACTGTTTTGGTATGGTGCTGGCTATGACCGCCTCCATGACCCACGGTACCACCATGAGCCCCATTCCGGCATTTTCCCCCAAAAAGGGGTTGGCCTGTATCAATCAGGAAAAGATCACTGCCTTCCATGGAGTGCCCACCATGTTTATTGCCATGCTGGGCCACGAGGATTTTGACAAAACCGATTTCAGCCATATGCGCACCGGCATTATGGCCGGCAGCCCATGTCCCATCAAGGTAATGCGGGAGGTCATCGAAAAGATGCATATGCCGGAGATCTGCATCACCTACGGCCAGACGGAGGCGTCCCCCGGATGTACCATGAGCAAAACCACCGATTCCATTGAGACTCGGGTGAATACCGTGGGCGGCGCGATTTTTGGCGTGGAGTGTAAGATCGTCGACCCGGAGACGGGCAAAGACCTGCCTGACAATGTGGACGGCGAGTTCGTGGCCCGGGGCTATAATATCATGAAGGGCTACTACAAAATGCCGGAGGCCACCGCTGCCGCCATCGACGAAAACGGCTGGCTCCATACCGGCGATCTGGCTCGCCGGGATTCCGACGGCAACTATAAGATTACCGGCCGCATCAAGGATATGATTATCCGGGGCGGCGAGAATATCTATCCCAAGGAGATCGAGGACTTTATCTACACCCATCCCAAGGTGTCGGATGTGCAGGTCATTGGTGTGCCGGACAAGGATTACGGCGAGGAGATCGCCGCCTGCGTGATCTTAAAACCCGGTGAGACCATGACAGTGGAGGAACTCAAGGAATTTGTGGCCACCCATATGGCTAAGCATAAGACTCCACGTTATGTGGATTTTGTGGACAGCTTCCCCATGAACGCCGCAGGAAAGATTTTAAAATACAAAATGCGGGAAGAGGCCGTGCAGAAATTCGGTTTGCAGCAGGCCAACGCCATCGAAACCGCATAATCCTTTTTCACACAAACAGAGGCCCGGAGCGCTTGCTCCAGGCCTCTGACTATTTTACGGTTCGTTTACCACACACAGCTTTCCCTGGGAATCCCGTTCCCATTTTACCCGTATTACGCCGTGACAGGTGGTCAAATATCCCTCTGCCCAATTTAGCTGGGGGATATCTGCCGGGGAGATGGTGTACTCCTGGTACCCCGTCCCGCTATCTGCCTGCCGGATTCCCAAAATCTCGGTAAACAGCAGCTTTGCCGCCGCCCCAAACATGGGGTGGTCGTGGGAAGCGTCCCCACTCCAGGTCTCCCACAGGGTGGTGGCTCCGGCGTCCATCATGGTGGCAAAAGAAAGAGCGGAACGGGTGGTCATCAGCTCATAGGCCAACGCTGCTTCTTCTTCCCGAAACAGGGTCTCGAGCAGGAGGGGGGTGCCCAAAATTCCCGTATCCAGACAGCGCTTTTCTTTGTATCTGCGAATCAGATTTTGCCGGGTTTGGGCGGTGCCCAGCCCCAGGTCCAGGGCAAAAGCATCCGCACCGTTGGCACCGCCGCAAAAGCTGCCGGTATGGGGGTCGTAGTATTGTTCTTTCAGGGCCTGCTCTGTAGCTGCCAGCCGGTCCTTTAGTCCCAGGGGCGCTTCGATTCCTAGCCACTGGGAAGCTTCCAAAGCGCAGCGCATCCCCTTGATGTAGTAATAGGTATTTACAAAGGCCGGGGGCATCTCTGGATGCTCCATGGAGGGGGGAGGGCACCAGTCACCCAGGCACCAGCCGCCCTTTTCTTCCCGTGTTACCAGATGATTTTCCGAACGGCTTTCCATATACTCCAGCCATTTTATGATATGGGGATAACATTCCCGCAGTAAGGAAAGGTCCCCGTAGGTGCGGTAGTAGGCCATGGGGATGAGGAAAATCGCGCCGCCCCATCCGCCGGGGCCGCCGCCTCCCCCCATAAAGGGGGCGGTATGGGGAATATGTCCGGTTTCAGCGCCCCGGCTGTCCAGAATATCCTGCATCCATTTTTGATACATACGTTTGGTTTCCACAGGGTCTAACAGCATCATGGCTGTCTCTGCGGTAACTTGCCCGTCTCCCGTATAGCCCAGGCGCTCCCGGTGGGGGCAGTCGGAGGGGATGCACCCATGGAGATTGTTGAGCTGGGTTCGGATATAGGCCTGATACAGCCAGGTGAGCACAGGGTCCGAGCAGGAAAAGCCGGAAGTCACGGGGATGGAGGTATGCACCACCGAGACGCTTTGGGGCGCGGCGGGGCCGGAAACCTCAAAATACCGGAACCCATGCCAGCAGAATTTCGGATGCACCAGCATTTCCTTATGAGCGCAGATATACCGGTCCTGCTGAATCTGTTCTTCCCCGCCGGTGGAGGCAAAGTTCAGCTCCTGGCCGTTGGATTTTAGGTTTTCGCTGTGGCGGATACAGACTTCCCTGCCCTCCTGCCCCTGGCACAGGACATTGACCCAGCCGGTGATATTTTCCCCGCAGTCGTAGATTTGTCTCTCTCCCTGAGAAAATACCAGGGAAGGGGTGAGGGTGCGTATCACCTGGTCAGGAGGGCAATCCTGCCGGGTGAGGCGGGTCACAGGCGCGGGGCATTTTTTGGCAGGCCGCCACCCTTGCAAGCTGGCGCTGGGGAGGCACCAGTCCTCCCGGATTTTCCGAAGGTCATGGGTCTCTCCGTAAAACAGGTTGTTTTCGATAATCTCGCTTTCGGTCCATAGGGTTTTGACATCGCTTTCCCAAAAAGCCTGGGAGCCATCCTGCCTGGTGACGGTGAGTTCATAGCGGAGCTTGGGAAAACCAAATATAAAATCCCCCTCTGCTTTTCTGCGGGTCTGGTGATACCAGCCGTTGCCCAACTGCATCCCCAGCACGTTTTCCCCTTCCCGCAAATAGGGGAGAAGGTCATATTCCAGATAAAAGGTGCGGAATCCCCCTCGTTCTTCCCACACCGGATAGGTGGCATTTTGCCCCATCACGGAGGAATAGTTGGTGAAGGCGGGGGTCATTTCCTCTGTACCTACCCGTTGGCCGTTTACATATAGCTGGAAAAATCCCAGCCCGCAAATTTCCAAGCACGCTTTTGCGGGATTGTGGATGCAGAAACTTCTGCGGAACAGAGGGGATTCGCAATGCTCGTCCCCCTGAATCCAATGTTGATTTTTCATATTTATCACCTGCTTTATCCGTTTCTGTTGGTGTTTTCCCTACCATATCACGAAACTCAGGGCAAATCAACGACGCTTTTTGCTTTTTTCGGGAACTTTTTTACTGGAAATTTGGCGACGCTTTCCCTTATAAAATAGACGCTTTCTGCTTTTCCGGTCATAGCTGCTGTGCTATAATAACAATATCATTCCAAAGGAGCTGTGCCATGATTTTCTCCCTTCTCTATTTGGCTTTATTTGTATGCTGCGGCTTTGTCCTTTCCGACCGGGTGCTCCATCCCCGCCGCCTTTGCGTTCGGTTGTGGTTGGGAGGCTGCGCCGGGCTGTTTTTGCTGTTGTGGCTTCCGGCACTGTGGTCGTTTTTGCTGGGATTTACCCTTTCTGCCCAGCTGTTGGCCGGGGGTACGGCGGTAGTGTTGGCGGGGGCTGTGTGGCTTTTCCCCAAAAAGCGTCCCTTTGCCCGGGAACCCCTTTCCTTTGCCCGGCTGCGCCCCTTGTGGGGCGTGCTGCCCTTTTGGCTGTTTTCTTTGTGTCTGCTGTACACCCACACCCTCCGGGCAGAAAACGGCGCCCTTCACTGCGGGCAGAGCACCTATGGGGATATGTCCCTGCATCTGGGGCTGATGACCTCGGTAGCGGAGCAGGAGTTTTTCCCGCCGGAATACTCCATCCTCCCCGGCACGCCGGTGGGTTACCCCTTTCTCTGTGATACGGTTTCCTCCACCTTTTTAAAGCTGGGGGCGCCGTTACCTTTTGCCTACGCGCTGCCCATGGCTCTGGCGCTGCTGTTGTTCTTTTTTGGGCTGTACCTGCTGTATCGGGAGTTTTTGCGGCCCTTTGCCCCGGCTCGGGCGGCGGCAGCGGCCTTTTTGCTCTTTACTGTGGGCGGGGGCTTTGGCTTTGCCTACTTTTTGGATAACGCCGGGCAAAACGCCTACCTGCCCCAGCTTCTTACCGGGTTTTACATTACCCCCACCAATTTGGTGGAGCAGAATGTGCGGTGGGTGAATATTCTCTGCGATATGCTGATTCCCCAGCGAGCCACCCTGTTTGGCTGGACGTTGCTGCTGCCCTGCCTGTTTTGGCTGCTGGAGTTATACCGCCGCAAAACCTTTGGCTGGCAGAAAAGCTTGTGGCTGGGAGTATTTGCCGCGGGGCTGGTACTGGTGCAGACCCATTCCTTTTTGGCCCTTGGAGTTTTTACCTTGGGAATGCTGCCCTTTGCCGTGTGCCGCCATGGGGTGAAGAAGGCCTTTTTCCGATTCCTCCCCTATGGGGTGGCGGTGCTGGTGCTGGCACTGCCCCAGCTGCTTTTCTTTACCTTTCGGCAGAGCGGGGGAGAGGGCTTTGTGCGCTTTGGCTGGAACTGGGGCAATCAGTGGGACAGCTATCTGTGGTTCTATCTGAAAAATCTGGGACTGCCCTTTGTACTGCTGCTGCCTGCCGTGCTCTCCGCTCCTCGGGAGATGCGCCGCCCTGTTTTTGGGGCGCTGGCGCTGTGGGTGCTGTGCGAGGTGGTGATCTTCCAGCCCAATTCCTACGACAATAACAAGCTATTGTATATTTCCTGGCTGGTGGCCTGCGCCTTTGTGGCCCGGTATGGGCTGCTGTTGTGGAAGCGGCTCCGGGGATTGCCCGGCCGGTGGTTTTTGACAGGTGCGGCAGCAGTCTGCGTGTTCCTTTCCGGCGTCATGACTATGACACGGGAAGCAGTATCAGACTATGAGCTGTTTAGCGTCAACCAAGTAGAAGCCGCCCAGTGGGTACAGGAGAACACTCAGCCGGACGCGGTCTTTCTCACCAGTAACAATCACAACAACGCTGTGGCGGCTCTCACCGGGCGGAATATCGTGCTGGGAACCGATTCCTACCTGTATTTTCACGGTTTGGATACCTCCCAGCGCTACGCGGATGTCACCGCTATGTTTACCCAAGAGGGGGCATTGGAGGAGTTAGCCCCGGAATACGAGATTTCCTATATTTATATCGGCAGCTATGAGCGGGCGATAGAGGGCTTTGACGAGAGCCTGTTTGCCGCCCTGCCGGTGGTGTTCCAAAATCAAGAAGTGACCATTTATCAGCTTACCTAAAGGAGGGGCTTTCATGTCCACAGAAAAAAAGCATCTGCCCAAAAAGGCGCCCCGGCGCAAATCCGCAGACCACCGTATGGCGGGGAAAAAGCCTGCCGCCCCACAAAAAAAGCAGCCGGTTCTCCAGCCTCCCCTCCCCGTGGAGCAGGAGCCGGTTTCCAGCCACACCCCCTGCCCGCTGTACCGCAAATGCGGCGGCTGTCAGCTGCAAAATATGGACTATGCCCGCCAGCTCCACTGGAAGCAGGAACAGGTGCAGCGCCTTTTGGGAAAATACGGCAAGGTACAGCCCATTATCGGCATGGAGCATCCCTTCCACTACCGGAACAAGGTGCAGGCCGCCTTTGCTTGGGATAAAAGCCGGAAAAAGATCGTTTCCGGGGTGTACCAGTCCAGCACCCACCGGGTAGTACCAGTGGAAACCTGTATGACCGAGGACGAGACTGCCGACAAGATTATTGGAGCCATCCGGCGGATGATGCCCGGATTCCATATGACTCCCTATGACGAAGTGACCGGCAAGGGCTTTTTGCGCCATGTGCTGGTGCGCCGGGGTTTTACCACCGGTCAGGTGATGGTGGTTATGGTGACGGCCACGCCAGTATTCCCCGCCAAGAATAATTTCTGCCGGGCGCTGCGGCAGGAGTTCCCGGAGATCACAACCATTGTACAGAACCTCAATGACCGGTTTACCAGCATGGTGCTGGGGGAGCAGGAAAAGGTGCTGTATGGCCCCGGCTATATTGAGGATGTGCTGTGCGGGTGCACCTTCCGCATTTCGCCCCGTTCCTTTTACCAGATCAACCCGGTGCAGACGGAGATTTTGTACCGCACCGCCTTGGAACACGCGGGGCTTACCGGAAAAGAAACGGTGCTGGACGCCTATTGCGGCGTAGGTACTATTGGTTTGGCGGCGGCAAAACTGGGAGCGGGCCGGGTCATCGGGGTAGAGGTAAACCGGGACGCGGTGCGGGATGCCATTGCCAACGCCAAAACCAGCGGCGTGCAGAACGCCCGGTTCTATTGCGCCGACGCCGGGGAGTTCATGGTGGGGATGGCTGAGTCCGGCGAAACCGTAGACACGGTGATTATGGACCCGCCCCGGGCAGGCAGTGACGAGGCCTTCCTTTCTTCGGTGTGCCGTCTTGCTCCCCAAAAGCTGGTGTACATCTCCTGTAATCCGGAGACCCAGGCCCGGGATATCCGGTATCTCACTTCCCACGGCTGGAAGGTGGAGTTTTTGCAGCCGGTGGATATGTTTCCCCACACCAACCACGTGGAGACGGTTGTTCTTTTGTCCCAACAAAAGCCGGATGACACCATAGAGATCGACCTGGACCTGGATGAGCTGGACGCTACTGCTGCCGAGACCAAAGCTACCTATGAAGAAATCAAGGCATATGCCTGGGATAAGCACCATTTGAAAGTATCCAGCCTGTATATCTCACAGATTAAACGCAAGTGCGGATTAGAGGTTGGCCAGAATTATAACCTGTCCAAATCTGAAAATCCGAAAGTGCCAAAG
>CALWIS010000020.1 GCA_944380795.1 uncultured Clostridia bacterium
GGACGACCACATCACCACCGAAGTGGCCGAGGGTATGGCGGTGCTCCACCAGGAGGAGTCCCCCGAGGTCTGGTGGGTCGTGTTCAAAGACAACGGCTTTGAAAGCGACAGCGCCAAGGTCAACATCAAGGAGATCCTCAAACGCGCCGGCCTGGAAGAGGACGCGTTTACAACGGTGTGAGGTGGAATTAATGGGGAATTGTTCTATAAATATTGATTTGGGAATACCAACTGATTCGCGGGAAAATTTGATTCAATATTATAAATTCATAGATGCCTGGACAGATATATTAGGCCTACAAAGCAAAAAAATCAAAGCAGAATTTCATTATTCTATTGGTACAATCACATATTCTTCTGACACTTTTGAAGAATTTAAAGCAAAGAGTATTGGTCAACAAGTGAACTTAGTAAAAATACGCCTATATATTTATGATGGAGATGATGATTTATACTACATCAGCGTTAGTGGACGATATAATTTTTCGCCAGAGAATGTATATATTTCATGTGAGTCTCAAAGTGTACTAAGTAAGTTATTGGACTGCCTTGATGCAGCAAAAGAACAATATTTTCCGCAGGCAGCAAGTCAAAAAGCAATAGAGCAACATATTCATGGAGATCAGATTAACATTACAGATTCACAAATTACAAATAGCAACATGGGCGGAAAATCAAATACCATCAATGTAAATGATGATAAAAAAGAAAAAACTACTCAGAGAACGATTGTAGAAACGATTATTGCCAATATTACATCCAATGCAATTTGGTGGATATTAGGCGTCATTGCTGTGGCGGTGTCGGCATATTGGGGGATTGGGGGTGAATAATCTGTGAAGCTACAATTTGACGCCAGCCTCCACTATCAGGAGCAAGCAGTTTCCGCCGTGGTGGATCTCTTCCGCGGCCAAACACCCAAGCAGAGCAATTTTACCGTGACCGACCTCAGCGACCAGGGCACGATGTTCACCGATAACGGCGTAGGCAACAAGCTGGAGCTGGTGGAGGATGAAATCCTGGAAAACCTCCAGGCGGTGCAGCTGCGCAACGGCCTGCCCCAGACAAAGACGTTGAAAAAAGGCGCCTATGATTTTGACATCGAGATGGAGACTGGCACCGGTAAGACCTATGTCTATCTGCGCACCATCTTCGAACTGAACAAGGCCTACGGCTTCAAGAAGTTCATCATCGTGGTGCCCAGCATCGCCATCAAGGAAGGCGTGGCCAAGTCCCTGGAGATCACCAAGGAACACTTCCAGACCATCTATAACAATGTGGTCTACGACTCCTACATCTACGACGGCAGCAAGCCGGAGGAGGTGCGCTCCTTCGCCGTTAATGATAACATCTCCATCATGGTTATCAATATCGCTGCCTTTCGAAAGAGCTTTGACGACCCGGAGAAAGAAAGCAAGGCCAATATCATCCACCGGGCTATCGACAAACTCAATGGGATGCGCCCCATCAGCCTGATCCAGGAGACCAATCCAATCGTCATCGTGGACGAGCCCCAGAGCGTAGAGGGCAAAGGCGCCACGGCCTCTAAAAAGGCCATGGAATCACTGAATGCCCTGTGTACCTTGCGTTACTCCGCCACCCATGTGGAAAAGCACAATTTGGTATATAAACTGGACGCAGTGGACGCCTTTGACCTGGAGCTGGTAAAGCAGATCGAGGTAGCTAGCTTTGAGAGCCTGGATTACCACAACAAGGCGTATATGAAACTGTTGTCGGTGGACAATAAAAAGTCCCCCATCACGGCCAAAATCGAGTTAGATTGCGAGGTCAAGGGCACGATCAAGCGCAAAGCGGTGACCGTGCGCCAGGGGGACGACCTGTCCGAGAAGCTGTCCGGCTATCGGGAGGTGTACAACGGCTATGTGGTAGACGACATCTATTGTGAGAAGGGCAATGAGTATGTCAGCTTTACCACTAAGCCCGAAATCCTGCGGATTGGCGAGGCGGTGGGCGACATTGACGACCGGGCAATCAAGGAGCAGCAGATCCGCAAGACCATTGAGGAGCACCTGAACAAGGAACTGGCCCTGAACCACCGTGGTATCAAGGTGCTGAGCCTGTTCTTCATTGACAAGGTGTCCAACTACCGCTATTACGACACTGACGGAGTACGCCATAACGGTATCTATGCAGATATGTTTGAAAAGAACTACCGGGAATTGATCCAGCGGCCCAAGTACCGGACGTTGTTCCAGGACATCGATCTGGAGTCCCTGCCCCATGAGGTACATGGTGGCTACTTCTCTGGCGACAAGAAGGGCGGAAATTCCGATAAGGAGTGGAAGGACACTAGTGGCACCACAGCTGTAGACGAGTCTGCCTACAATCTGATTATGAAGGATAAAGAAAAGCTACTGTCCTTTGAAAGCAAGCTCCGTTTCATCTTTTCCCACTCAGCTTTGCGGGAGGGCTGGGACAACCCCAATGTGTTCCAGATCTGCACTTTGAATGAAACGAAAAGTGAGGTCAAAAAGCGTCAGGAAATTGGGCGTGGCCTGCGGCTATGCGTCAATCAGAACGGCGAACGACAACATGGCTTTGCGATTAATACGCTGACCGTCATGGCAAACGAAAGCTATGAGAAATTTGCGGCCACGCTGCAGAAGGAGTATGAAGAGGAGGAAGGAATTCGTTTCGGTATTTTGGAGAGACACAGCTTTTCCAATATTCCTATTCAGCAGCCGGATGGCTCAACGACCTATCTGGGGGCAGAGAAGTCGGAACAGATCTACCAGGCATTCAAGGCTTGCGGCTACCTGAATGAAAAAGACGAAGTGACTGATGCACTTAAGATAGCGCTGAAAACCAATACCCTGCAAGTCCCGATGGAGCTGGCCGAGCATAAATATGCTATTACTGGTGTTTGCAAGAGGGCTTCCGGTCGGCTGAACATTAAACCAGCAAATGATAAGCGGCCAGTTCACCTGAACAAAGAGCGATTTCTGAGTGAGGATTTCAAGGAACTTTGGGATCGGATCAAATATAAGACTACATATAAGGTAGAGTTTGATTCTGAGAAGTTGGTAGAGCAGTGTTGCGAGAAGATGCAACAGGATTTGAATGTGGGTGCTGCCAAGTTGATATACACCAAAGCGAAGGTGCAGGTGTCAGAGGGTGGCGTAGACACCACGGAAACCCAACGGCTCTCAGTGATGACTACAGATGGGAGGGAACAACTGCCTGACGTCGTCACTTATCTCCAAAATCGGAGTGGACTGACCCGCAAAACCATCGTAAAGATCCTCACTGAGAGCAAAACGCTCAATCTGTTCAAAAAGAACCCTCAAGCGTATATGGATCAGGCGGCGAAATTGATCAGCTCTACCATGCAGCTCTTTATTGTGGATGGCATCAAATACACAAAACTGGGTGATACAGAGTACTATGCCCAGGAACTCTTTGATGCTGAGGAACTAACCGGATATCTTGAGCGAAATATGTTTGAGAGCCATCGATCTGTCTATGATTATGTAGTCTACGACAGCGATGTGGAACGCGGCTTTGCTGAACGACTTGAAAACAACGAGAGTGTGAAAGTGTACGCAAAATTGCCGGATTGGTTTAAAGTCCCAACCCCACTTGGCAACTACAATCCGGACTGGGCCGTGGTTGTTGAGGACGACGGTCTAAATAAACTCTATTTCGTGGTAGAAACAAAAGGAAGTGTTGAAGGAAAAGACCTCCGCCCCACAGAACAAGCAAAGATCAAGTGCGGAGAAAAACATTTTATGGCACTCGGAAATGATGCTAAATTTGTAAAAGCGGATAGTTTCCAAAGGTTCACGGAAAAAACAGTCTAAGATAAGAATTGTATGACAGTCCCCCAAAATGGCCATTGTACCCCACGTTAATTTCAAAACCTTGCGTCGCTAAACAATAAATACCCGAGAACTAGTTCGTATGAACCGGCTCTCGGGTGTTTTTATTTCAGAGTTCCTTCAGCAGGCGGGTGAGTTCATCGTCAGTCAGTTCCCCGCGGTCAGATCGCCCCAACAGCTCCTGGGCTTGGGCTACGGCGGCGTTCCACTCGTCCACGGTGATTTTCCGGCGGTTCTTTCGCTGCTTCAAACGATTATAGGTCCGGTCATACTCCACCTGGGC
>CALWIS010000021.1 GCA_944380795.1 uncultured Clostridia bacterium
GTACAACAGTAGCAGAAGGAAATGTGATCTCGCAGGAGCCCCAGGCTGGCGAACAGATGGAACGTGGCGGAGCTATTGTGGTAATAGTAAGCCAAGGCAGCCCCACGCGGCAATTACCCAATATTACAGGTTTAACATTGGCGGAAGCCGCTGAAAAGGTAACGGCGGAAGGTTTTGTTCCTGTAACAGAAAAAGTTTATAATGATACGATTGCAGCCGGAAGGGTCGTTGGCTATCAAGACTATGCGGCGGGGGATTCCCTGGCGTATGGAGAACAGGTAATCCTTTTGGTAAGTGATGGCCCAGAGGAATAAAAAATAATTGTGTCTAAAAGAAAGACCCGCCAAGGATGGATTAGAGTCCATTCTTGGCCTGTCTTTCTTTTAGCAAGTTAGCAGCCGTAAAAATCTTCTGTTTCCTCTTCGTTATCAAAATACCGCTGATTATTGTAATTATTTCCGCAATAAATCCCACCTTTAATGGGGGCACAGAGAAAACCGATTACAATCCCTGCCAAAAGGGATAATGCAGATAAAAGAAAAATAGTTCCCTTTTTCATAAGTATCAAAGTCCTCCTTTGCACACTGTGTTTTGAATTTAGTATCATTGTACCCTAAAAAAGAGTGGATGACAAGACATAAACTATCAGGAAATGCTCAAAAGTTCACAAGCATTTTCTCCCATAAGCTGATCCAATTCTCGACTGGAAAACCCACAACGCTCTAAAAATTCCCTTTCATCACAGGACCGGCTCCATGGGCTATCACTGGCAAAAAGAACACGGTTCAAGCCATGAGTTCGAATCATATGCTCGCATTGGGTAGGTGTAAGGTAATGGGAAGCGAAAGCAGTATCCAGATATACATTAGCTTTTCCCAGCAAAAAGGTTTCTGCTTCATCCGGGGTGTCCATACCGCCCATATGAGCGGCAATGATGGTCAGAGTGGGGAAAAGATCTGCGATTTTAGCCATCTTTTCTGCTGAAGCGTGGACGAGAGTGGGGGAGAGGGGATCACGTCCCGTATGAAAGGTAACCGGCAAATGAAGGGAAGCGGCCTCTTCATATAAAGGAAAAAGGCGAGGATCGTCTACAAAAAACTCTTGATAATCCGGGTGAAATTTGATTCCTCGCAATCCTAAAGAATGGATCCGCTGAATCTCTGCCACTGGATCTTCAGCATTGGGATGAACACTGCCAAAGCAGATCACATTTTCCTTTTGAATGGAGGCTGCCCAGTTGTTGACAGAGGTATGTTGTGTGGGAGTAGTGGCTATATGCATTAGTGTAAAAGCATCCACACCCCATTCCTTCATTTTTTCTTGGGTTCCAACCAGCGTTCCATCTGTGTGGTAGGGGCATCCGCAAATTGTAGACAATTTAGGCAGCGCTTTTGCTGCAATGGCATCAGGAAAAGCATGGGTGTGCATATCAAGAATCAACAAGAAAACCTCCTTTAAAGTGATAAAGCAACAGAATAACAAAAAGCGGACGAAATCAATCGTCCGCTTTCCATACATATCGAGCCTCAGCAGACTAAATTAGTCACTGCTGAAGGGCAGAAGAGCCAGATGACGGGCACGCTTAATAGCAACCGTCAGGTCACGCTGATGACGGGCACAAGTACCGGTCACACGGCGGGGCAGGATCTTGGCGCGCTCAGAAATGAAGCGGCGCAGTCTGGCAACATCCTTATAATCGATGGTTTCCACCTTGTCGACACAGAAGCTGCATACCTTTCTGCGGCCCTTGCGTCCACCGCGGCGGTTATCTCTCTCGGGTCTTTCAGCCATGGGGAAAGCCTCCTTTCATCAAAAATAAAATCAAGAATCAAATAGGGAAGAGTCTTGGAACAGCCTGCTTAGAAGGGCAGGTCATCATCCATAGGGATCTCTTCAAAGTCGCCGGTGTTTCCGCTAGTATAAGCGGGCGCCGGCTCAGCTGCCGGTTTGGAGTAGCTGTTGTTATTGTAGCTGCCGCCATAATTACCGTTATCGCCGTAATTGCCGCCTTCAGAGCTGCGCTTGGACTCTGTAAAACTCACGTTATTAGCCTGAATTTCAAAAGCCTTGCGCTTGTTTCCGTCCTTATCGGTATAAGTACGGGTCTGAATCGAACCTTCCACTGCAATCATCTGCCCTTTACGGAAATACTTACAGACAAATTCAGCTGTAGCTCTCCAGGCGACGATATCAATAAAATCGGTCTGACGCTCAGTTCCTGCTTTCGCATAACCGCGGTCTACCGCAATGGTAAAAGTGGTAACGGCAATGCCATTGGGAGTATGGCGCAGTTCAGGGTCAGCCACAAGGCGGCCCATCAAAACAGCAACGTTCAACATTGCTTAGCACTCCCTTCGCCTTATTCAGCGTCGGCAGGCTTTTCTTCAGTAGCTGCCGGGGCAGGCTTCTCGTTCTTGATTTCCTTCTTGACAATGAGGGAACGGAGAACGCCGTCGGTGATCTTGAAGACACGATCCAGTTCAGCGGTAAAAGCGGGAGCGCTCTTGAAGTTGATCAGGGTGTAGTAACCCTCGGTCTGCTTCTGAATGGGATAGGCCAGACGGCGCTTGCCCCAATCGTCAACGCTTTCCACAGTGCCGTTCTTGTCGATCAGCTTCTTGAACTTTTCGACAACAGCAGCAGCGCCTTCCTCGCCCAGCTTAGTGGAGAGGATGAATACGGTCTCGTAGGAATTGATAATTTCTGCCATGCTTGTTGCACCTCCTTTTGGACGTAAGGCCCCGATAGGTTCGGGGCAAGGATATAGACTACCGAAAGGCAGTCAACGGATTTATTATACCAGCTTACAGACAAGCGGTCAAGGGTGGTGATAGAAAAACCTAAAAATCAGAAAATTCCACAAATACACTCCAAAGGAACTCGGAATGTATTTGTGGAATCAGAGAGAAAATTATAAAAATCGAGGAAGCCAGGTTATAATCATATAGCAGATCAATAAACAGATCACTGCTGGGACATTGACATTCCCTCGAGTCTGAAGCTGCACATTATACTCTGCGGCAGGGGGATTTTCTTCCCGTAATGTATGGATGGTTTTGATGCAATGATTCATGTAAAGCCGATTTCCGCAAATGCCGATAATAATCATAATAATAAGGATGGCTCCCAAAAATAAGGTGGGAAGTAACAGCATAAACATTTGTTGAGGATTTTCCGAAAGTAGTTCGGTTAAGGCCATCATCTGCTCATTGGAAAGACCGGTAGCCTGTGGATCCACACCTACTTGTATCAACAAATCGTTGAGCAAAGGGAGCGTGTATACTGTGCTGATATAAGTATAAGCGATAAAGAGAGCAAACACGATAGCGGTGATTACGGCTCCCAGTTTATACTGTTTCCGATAGATCATCCATCCACCAGAAAACAAGAACGCACAGAAATTAAAACGATTGCGTTTGTAATTTTTTAAATTACGGAACGCGGGAAGATAATAGGCCGTGTTTGTTTGTATCAGCTTTGCCATTTCCGCAGCGGGAATATCATCAATCAGTTCGTCGGGGCCTACTCCACCCAACGGGTCCAAAGCAAAGGGCATAGGAGCGCCTCCCATCCCGCCGCCGGGAAAAGGGCTGGAACCGGGAAAGGGGGTGGGGTTTCCTGCATAGGGAGAATGTTGACTGGCCGATGCCGGATTTGCGTTCTGATTTTGATGCTCCGCTGGTTTGCCAGAAAGGGAAGCACCACATTGGTCGCAGAAAAGAGCACTATGGGCGTTGAGCTTTCCACAGTTAGGACATTCCTGATCTTTGATCTCTGCGCTTACATCCGGCTTTTTAGGAGCTGCTGGGGGTTCCCAGTTTTTCCCCTGCTGGTGCAGTTCGTCAAATTTGCATTTTCCCTCCTTTTCATAACACTCCCGGTGGTAGGGTGCGCCGCATTGAGGGCAGACAACAATATCATCCCCTGCCTGAAAGGGCTTTTCGCAAACAGGGCATTTGATACCGGTATAATCCAACATAATAAAAGTTCCTCCACGGTTTTGAGATAACTCGCTCTAAAAGCGGGTTTTCCTGTATTGTACTCTATTTCTCGAAAAAGTGCAATTCTCCAGCAGCTTTTTTCTATATTTTGCTTGGAATTGTGGAACAACTGTAATTGAGTACCTCTTTTTGCATTCATCGATAAACTTAGGAAGTTGATTTTTAGAGAGATTTGAGCCCTAAAAAAGAAAAAACTTGCAAGAATCGCCCAGTTGCGATAATATATTAAAAACAGCCTTTTATGGGCGTGTGCAGCATAACTGCACAAAGAATATGTTTAGGAGTGAGTCACTACAATGGAACGCACAGAAATTGCCGCTCTGCACCATGATGCAGCGGCCTACGGCGGAAAGACCATCACTGTTTGCGGTTGGGCCAGAACCATCCGCGATTCCAAGAACCTGGGATTCATTGATTTGAATGACGGCAGCAGCTTCAAGGGAGTCCAGATTGTTTTTGAAGCGGATAAAATCAATAATTTCAAGGAGATCGCGAAGCAGAACGTTGGCGCCGCATTGTGCGTGACCGGCGAACTGCTCCTCACCCCCGAGGCCAAGCAGCCTTTTGAAATCCACGCTTCCGAAATTGTTGTGGAGGGTGCTTCTACTCCCGATTATCCCCTGCAAAAGAAACGCCATACGGTGGACTATCTGCGCACTATCGCTCACCTGCGCCCCCGCACCAACCTGTTTAGTGCGGCATTCCGGGTGCGGTCGGCAGCGGCCTTTGCCATTCACAAGTTCTTTAACGAGCGCGGCTTTGTATATGTACACACCCCCCTCATCACCGGCAGCGACTGCGAAGGCGCCGGTGAGATGTTCCGGGTAACCACTCTTGATCCGGAGAACCCGCCCCGCACCGAGGATGGCGCTGTGGACTACAGCCAGGATTTCTTTGGCAAGCCCACCTCTCTTACCGTTTCCGGTCAGCTGGAGGGCGAGTGCATGGCCATGGCTTTTGGCAAAATCTATACCTTTGGACCCACCTTCCGGGCAGAAAAATCCTACACTCCCCGTCACGCAGCGGAATTCTGGATGATCGAGCCGGAAATTGCCTTTGCCGACCTCAATGACAACATGGCTCTTGCCAAGGATATGATCCAGTATATCATTAAATATGTAATGGCAACCTGTCCGCAGGATATTGCTTTCTTTAACCAGTTTGTGGATAAGGGCCTGATTGAGCGGTTGGAGCACGTGGCAAACTCCGATTTTGCCCGAGTCACCTACACCGAGGCAGTGGAACTGCTGCAAAAGAACAACGATAAGTTTGAATATAAAGTGGAGTGGGGCTGCGACCTGCAAACTGAGCATGAGCGGTATCTCACCGAGCAGATCTTCAAAAAGCCTGTGTTCGTCACCGACTATCCCAAGGAGATCAAAGCATTCTATATGCGCTTGAACGACGACGGGAAAACCGTGGCGGCAGTGGACCTGCTGGTGCCTGGTATTGGCGAGATCATTGGCGGCAGCCAGCGTGAAGAACGCCTCGATCTGCTCACCCAGCGTCTCCACGAGCTGGGCCTGAAAGAGGAGGACTATTGGTGGTATCTGGATCTGCGGCGTTACGGTGGCACCAAACACGCCGGCTATGGCCTGGGCTTTGAGCGTATGGTCATGT
>CALWIS010000022.1 GCA_944380795.1 uncultured Clostridia bacterium
ATAAAGGAGAGCCGAGAACCGTCGGTGCCGCCCCGTACCGGTGTGGCGCAGGGCTCTACGCCGCAGGCTCGGAAGGCTTCTTCCGCCCGATGAAGGATGTCCATTTTATCCTCCAGTATCTCCCGCATATTGTAGTAGGTGTCGGAGAGTTCCAGCTGGATGGTTTGTGGGCCATACACGCCGTTGAGATATTGGGCGATTTGCTGGACCCGCTGTTTTTTGGCTTCAAACTTGCTCCGGTCATGGTCTCGGATAATATAGTGGAGATGGGCGGTTTCCTCATGACCGCTCATTCCCTCCAGATGGTAGAAGCCCTCATATCCTTCGGTATACATGGGGTTCTCCATCACCGGGAGCATCTGGTGGAATTCCATACCCACCAGCAGGGCGTTGATCATTTTCCCTTTGGCGGAACCGGGGTGGATGTTGCGACCTTGGATGGTCACCTTTAAATCTGCGGCGTTAAAGGTCTCATAGTTGATGTCCCCCAAAGCGCCGCCGTCTACGGTGTAGGCAAAATCCGCGCCGAATCCGGCCACATCAAAGCCGTCGGCGCCGCAGCCAATTTCCTCGTCGGGGGTAAAGGCGATGCACACCTTTCCATGGGGGATGCCATCTTTGATAAGTCGTTCCGCTGCTGTCACGATCTCCGCAACGCCGGCCTTATCATCGGCTCCCAGCAGGGTGGTGCCGTCGGTGACAATGAGTTCTTTTCCCTTGTAATTTGCCAGGAAAGGGAAGTCGGCTTCCTTCATGACGATGTTTTCTTTTTGGTTCAGCATAATGTCTCCGCCTTCATACTGCACCACCTGAGGATGGATGTTGGCTCCGCTGGCAGCGGGAGCGGTATCAATGTGGGCGATCAGGCCAATGGCCGGTTCTTTTTCGCAGCCGGCGGTGGCGGGGATTTCCCCATAGACATAACCGTTGGCGGCGCGCACGTTGGAAACACCCAACGCCTTGAGTTCATTGGCCAGCTTTTCGGCAAAAGCAAGCTGGGTAGGCGTGCTGGGACGGCTGGTACTTTCTTCACAGGAGGTCGTTTCGTGGCGCACATACTCTAAAAAGCGCTGAATAACAGGGGTCATAGGAATCTTCCTTTCTAAAATCAAATTCTGGTAAAGTCAAAGACTGGCTTCCTGATAGTTTTGGGCTTCCTGGCGGCAAAGTTCCATAAAGTCCCGTGCCGCAGGGGAGAGGTACTTGTTTTGATGATATACCAGCCGGAACTGGCGGGAAAAACGCAGGCCTTCTACAGTCAGTGGGCATAACCTCCCTTGGCGGATAAAATCTTCGGTAAGCCGCCGGGAAAGCACGGCAATCCCCAAGCCTTTGGCGGCTGCATGGAGAAGGGCAGTGTTGCTGGCGCTCTCCCATACCGGCTGAACCGAAAAACCGGCGGCTCCTGTGGCACGGTCAAATACCTCCCGGGTGCCGCTGCCCTTTTCCCGCAACAGGAATTTTTGCTGCCGGAATCGTTCCTGGGAAAGAGGAGCGTCTGAGAAGCAGCCGGGAGCGGCTACGGGAAGGAGGATATCCTCCAGATACGCTTCCCCTGTTAGGCCCGGTTCATGGACTTCCCCTTCGATGATGGCGAAATCCAATTCATTGCGGAGCAGCCGTTTTTCCAGTCGCTCCGAGGGCTCTACCGATACCAGCACCTGAATTTCCGGATGCTGCTCCCCAAACTTGGAGACATATTCCGGCATTAACCGGGAACCGGCTGTGATGCTGCATCCCGCCCGCAGCACGCCGCCGCTGCTCCAACTGCGCATTTCCCGCTCCATATCGCTGTATAGGGAAGCCATGCGGGAAGCGTATTCGTAGAATCGCTTTCCGGCTTCAGTAATGTAGAAGCGGCGGGAAAGACGGTCGAAAAGGCGCACGCCATATTCTTCTTCCAGTTCCCGGATGGCGGCGCTCACTGCTGGTTGCGCCATGTACAGGGCTTCTGCCGCCCGGGTGACGTTACAGCCGTTGTCGCACACAGCAAGGAAAATGCGGATATGGCGCAGGGTCATGGCGGCGCCTCCTCTTATATAATGAATTCCTTATGGTTCTGATAAAATAATAGTATTTTTTTTATGAAAGCGCAAGAGGTATAATAAATAATAAGAAGGAAATCAAGGCGTAAAAATCGCCGGAGAAAGGAAGTAAAATCATGGAAAAAAGCCCGGTAAAGGAAAAACGGCTGTATTGGAAGCTGTTTTGGGCCACTTTTCAGCTCAGCGCCTTTACATTTGGAGGCGGCTATGTGATCGTGCCTCTGATGCGCAGAAAATTTGTGATGAACCTTCACTGGTTGGAGGAGGACGAAATGCTGGATCTGACAGCCATTGCCCAGTCTACCCCTGGAGCTATGGCGGTAAACGCTTCGGTATTGGTGGGGTATCGGGTGGCCGGTTTGCCCGGGGCCTTTGTCACAGTGCTGGCCACAATTTTGCCGCCCTTCCTCATTTTGTCGGTGATCTCCCTGTTTTATACCCAGTTCCGTGATAACTGGGCCGTCAACCTGGTGCTCAAGGGGATGCAGGCCGGTGTAGCGGCAGTGATCTGCGATGTGGTAGTCTCTATGGGATGGAATATTTTCAAGCTGCGCCGCGTACTGCCGGTAATTATGATGGCCGGTGCCTTTTTGGCCTCCTGGTTTTTTGACGTGAATGTGGTGCTGGTGATCCTGCTGTGCGCTGTGGTGGGGGCCGTTGATACCTGGCGCCGGGAGCGGGCTGGGAAAAAGGAGGGGAAGAAGCTGTGATTTTTCTGGAACTTTTCTGGAGCTTTTTTCAAATTGGACTGTTCAGTGTAGGCGGCGGATATGCGGCCCTTCCCTTAATCCAGTCTCAGGTGGTGGATACCTATGGTTGGATGACCATGACGGAATTTACCGATATTATCACCATTTCCCAAATGACCCCAGGGCCTATCGCTATCAATGCGGCAACCTTTGTGGGCACCCGCATTGCCGGGCCGGCAGGGGCGGCGGTAGCCACGCTGGGATGTATTTTCCCATCCTGTATCATTGTGCTGACATTGGCATTTATTTATTATAAGTACCGGAATATCACCATGGTGCAGGGCACCCTAAAGGGACTTCAGCCTGCGGTAGTGGCTCTGATCGCTTCGGCGGGTCTTTCCATTGTGGTCATGTCTTTTTTTCCGGCGGGGGAAATCGTACTTTCTGCCCAGGCGGTGGACTGGGTGGCAGTGGGAATTTTTGCAGCGGCCTTTGCGGTGCTTCGGATCTGGAAAGTGAACCCCATATGGGTGATGTGCGGCGCAGGCGTGGCAGGACTGGCGATTTATTCTTTGTTATAAAAGCAACAAAAGGTCTGGATGCTCCGAAAAACAGAGCCATCCAGACCTTTTTTGTGTGGTGCAAAAGAAATCAGAAATTTTCTTCCTCATGAGAGGGGGACTCTTTATAAGAGGGCTGTGCTTGCTGGTATCTTGTGTCGGAATAGCGGCGCAGAGTGGCCAAATGTGCCCGGAAGGTTTCCGTAGGAATATGGCGCACCGACAGGAATACTTTCCAACCCACTATGCACCCTACTACACTAAACAAAAAGCTGTAAAACAATTCCAGTGCTACAGCTGTGGCGAACTGCACATCTTCCAAGCCGATAGGCAGCAAAGCAAAAGAGGCGTTCATGGAAAAACCCATGCTGTTCATAATGGAAGCCACTGCACACAGTATAGTAACACAGGGGGCAAACAGTATGGACAGCACAACACACAACGTCCGTCCGATAGAACTGTCAGAGCCCCGGAATAATTTATAGCCGCCAAAGGCGAACAAGGCGGGCAGGAGGTACAGCGCAGCCAAGCTGTAGCCGGAAACAAGATTCAGGGCGAACTGAGGCAGACAGCCTACCAATAACCCCAACACCGCACCGATGAGGCCGGTGATTAAATTGCCGGAGGAGGGGGCGGCGGATTCGTTGGGAAGAACCGCCGGGGGATAAGCGCGGCTGGCACAGGTTTCGTGAACGGGAGCATAGCGGTCCTGTACAACACATAGGGAATCGCAGCCGTCCTGCCCGCAGAAGGGGCAAAAAGTAAGGGGGACCACACCCGATGCCGATAAAGCGCTCATAACGATGGAAAGGGCGTACTGGTACAGCTCCAAGGGATTTTCGCCATGAAAACACAACGTAAAAGCTACCGAATCCGGTTTGCAAAGAATTTTAGAAACCGTGCGCTTGGGAAACAGCACAGCCATGCGGGACTGCAGAGCCACCGGTTGTGCGATATTTGCGGTAAAAGTGATGCGCCATTGGGAGGAAGTGAGATATTGGATCAATACGGGATAATCCCCTTCCGTGCCGTAGGCAATACAGCCAATGCGGGAAAAGCCTTTTTGATTGGTAAAGGCCTCAAAGTCCTGTAGGGTCATAGAGTTGACTCCTCCTTCAGATAAAAAGTAACCATTGCATCCATTACAGAAAAACCCTTCTTTTTCAGCAATTCAATAGTTTTATGATCTATTTTATCATGTTTTTTCGAACAGCGCTATCTTTTTTCACGGGATCTTTATGAAGATGGTTGTTCTTATTCTCAAAATCTTAATATTTTGCCATAAAAGGGACCTGTATCAGAAAAGTATTTCGTGAACTATTTTTTTGATAAATCACATAAGTTTTAGAAATAGACTGCTTTACATGAAGATGGAGAGATGGCATAATTGAATTCACATATATAGTCATGGTGTTTGGCGAATTTAAAAGGCCTTTTCTGTAGATGGATGTTTATGGCTAGTCGCCAAATCTTTTTTTAGACAATAATCGACAGATTTGGATGAAGTTCAACAAGATACTTGCTCCTTCCATACGGAGATGTGCAATCGCAGTATCCAAAAGGGTCGATTTTGTAAAGGGCGCCTCCCATGATTATGGTCAGAAATGCAGGGACCCCTAATAAACTTAACATTTAGGAAGGAGGTTGCCGGTTCTTTATTTATTTAGAACCGTAATCTTATGGCAGAGTATTTATCCCCTGGAGTTTATGTAGAGGAATTTGAATCCGGCGGAAAACCTATGGAAGGTGTTGGAACCAGCACAGCTGGTTTTGTGGGACTGGCAGAGCGCGGCCCTGTGGGCGGTGTACCGGTCTTGGTTACTAATTTTGCCGATTTTAAGAGAAAGTTTGGCGGCTATCTCTCCGCCAGCGAATTTGGTGATTATCGCTTTTTGTCCTATTGCGTGGAACACTTCTTCTTAAATGGGGGCTCTCGTGCTTTTATTTCTCGTTGTGTCCCCCAGAATGCTAAGGTATCAAAAGGTGGGGTGCCGGCAGAAAACCCTGTTATTCGCTTTTCTGCTGCCAACCCCGGCCAGTGGGGTGATGATATCACCTTGATCCTAACTCCCGCCAGCAAGGCTAAGACCCAGATCTTGGAGCAGATCGACGGCGCAAAGTATCGCGTAAAGAAGTCTGTGGGCTTTGAGAGCGGAGACGTAGTTGTGCTGGAAAATGGCGATTCCAAGCAGTATAACAAGGTCGTTAAGAGCCAGGATAACGTGATCGAGTTTGAGAGTGCTTTTGAAGGGGATTGCGTGGATACCAATCTGGTTCCCAAAATCACCATCTCTACTTGCGAATTCAACCTGGAAGCCAAGTATGACGATATTGATGAGTTCTATGGCGAGGTTTCCTTTAATATCAACAGTGCAGGGTATCTGCTGAACAAGCTGGCAAAGTCCACCTTGATCCGTGCAGAGGTCCTTTCTGTACCGGCTGGAGATCCCTTTGCTGCTTTGGCAGGAGAAGAGGGTGTTGTTTCGGTAGACCTGAAGGGCGGCAGCAACGGCAGCAAGGCTTTCGTGACCCCCGACACCTTTATGGGTACCGATAATGGCCCTGGTAAGCGCACTGGTATTCAGGCTTTCCTGGATAACGATACCGTTTCCATTATGGCGGTTCCCGGTGTGACCGACCCCAATGTGCAGCTGACCCTGGTGGCACATTGTGAAAATCTGGCCAGCCGTTTTGCTGTGCTGGATATGCCGGAAGATCTCTCCAAAACCGACGAGATCCTGACCCAGAGAAGTGTAGTGGATTCCACCTATGCGGCTATGTACCATCCTTGGCTGACGGTGTTTGACCCGTTGGACAAGAAGAGCATCAACATTCCGCCGTCGGGTTCGGTCATCGGCATTTATGCCCGCAGTGATAATAGCCGCGGCGTACATAAGGCTCCCGCTAATGAAGTGGTGCGCGGCTGCACCGGATTGAGCGTTCCCTTTAATAAGGGCGAGCAGGATATCCTGAACCCCAAGGGCGTAAACCTGATCCGTGCTTTCCCGGGACAGGGAATCCGGGTTTGGGGTGCCAGAACTACTTCTTCTGATCCCAGCTGGAAATATGTCAACGTACGCCGCCTGTTTATCTTCTTGGAAGAGTCCATTAAGGCAAACACCAACTGGGTGGTATTTGAGCCCAACGATGAGCGGCTCTGGTCCAGAGTGAAGCGTACTATCGATGGTTTCCTGCGGACCATGTGGCGTGACGGCGCTTTGGCCGGTTCCACCGAATCGGATGCATTCTTCTGCAATATCGGCCATGCTACCATGTCACAGGATGATATCGACAACGGACGTTTGATTTGCGTGATCGGTGTTGCACCTGTAAAACCTGCCGAATTTGTCATCTTCCGGATTACGCAGAAGACTGGCGAGGCAGGCTGAGCCCTGCCGGGATGATTACATAAGGAAAGGAAGATTGATGTATGGCTGGCATTTATCCTTACGGCAAATTTCGTTTTCGCGTAGAATGCGATGGTTTGTCGGAATATTTTTCGGAAGTAACCGGTTTTGATGCTAATGTAGATGTATATGAATATCGGGAAGGCAGTCAGAAAACCACTCCCCTGAAGGCTTCTGGTTTGCGCAAATACGGAAACGTCACCTTAAAGCGTGCGGTTTCGGAAGCAAACGCCACAGAGCTTTGGGACTGGTGGACCATTGCCACCGACCAAGAGCCAGAGCGCAAGAGCTTGGCAATTACCCTCATGGATAATGATGGCAATGACGTTGCTACCTGGAACATTGAAGAGGCGTGGCCTGTGAAATACACTGCCCCCGATTTCAACGCCACTGCTTCGGAAGCTGCTGTTGAAACCATTGAACTGGCACACGAAGGCATG
The DNA here is from genome assembly GCA_944380795.1 of uncultured Clostridia bacterium. GTDB lineage: Bacteria > Bacillota > Clostridia > Oscillospirales > Acutalibacteraceae > Heritagella_A. The sequence goes on from CALWIS010000022.1 coordinate 7,142, forward strand.
ACCCGTGTGATGTAATCAAAATTTCAACAACATAATACTACCGTAATTCTTTACCGCTGCTGTATCATAATCTGATTATATTTTCAGGATGCCTGGAAAGAATTTGGATTATGATCCAGCAGCATTTTTTTGAAAGGAGCCATCGCTTCCATGACTTTTGAAACGGAATTTCACTTTGTTCTGCCTCGTGGATATGTGGATCAAGACGGGAACGTCCATCGGGAAGGCGTGATGCGTTTAGCCAATGCGGCAGATGAAATATTACCCCTTCGTGATCCCAAGGTGCAGCAAAACCCCAGTTATCTGACCATTATCCTTTTGACCCGAGTGATTACCAAACTGGGAAGCCTTTCGATGATTACCACAAAGACGATTGAAAACCTGTTTACCATCGATCTTGCGTATCTTCAGGATTTTTACGAGCGTATCAATTCCATGGAAATGCCCAAATACC
>CALWIS010000023.1 GCA_944380795.1 uncultured Clostridia bacterium
GGTACTCAGTGGGGCAGTGGTTACCCTGATCTGTTTGGTCGCCAGCCGTCCTCTGGTAAACGGGGTGGTGAAATTCCGGAAGGTGGATGCCAATTCCGGACGTCTGGTGGGGCAAACAGGGATCGTCGTACAGGAGATCCGCAATCTGGATGCTGCCGGGCAGGTAAAGATCCAGGGAAGTGTCTGGTCGGCCCGTTCCGATACCGGAGAAGTGATCCCGCTGGATCGAAAGGTGTCCGTACTGCGCATTGAGGGCGTAAAACTCATCGTCAAACCCCTGTAAGGGGAGTATGAAACTGGAGATTGATCGGAAACAAAGGAGGAAAATGTATGCCAGATTTTAATGTTGGAGTATTTGTATTGGTTGCTCTGCTGATTATTGCTATTTTGGTAATCATCGCGAATATCAAAGTTGTCCCGCAGGCATATGCGTATGTAATCGAACGTTTTGGTGCTTACAAAGGAACCTGGGGCACCGGCCTTCACTTTAAGGTACCCTTTATCGATAAGATATCCAAGAAGGTATCGTTAAAGGAGCAGGTCATCGACTTCCCGCCCCAGCCTGTCATCACCAAGGATAATGTCACCATGCAGATCGACACGGTGGTGTATTTTGAAATCACCGACCCTAAGATGTATACCTACGGCGTGGAACGTCCCATCTCCGCTATTGAGAACCTGACGGCTACCACCCTGCGTAATATCATCGGCGAAATGGAGCTGGACCACACCCTGACTTCCCGTGACATCATCAATAGCAAAATCCGCATCATTCTGGATGAAGCCACCGATCCCTGGGGCATCAAGGTGAACCGTGTGGAACTGAAGAACATCATCCCGCCCAGAGAGATTCAGGAAGCCATGGAGAAGCAAATGAAGGCCGAGCGGGAACGCCGTGCCCGGATTCTGGATGCAGAAGGCGAAAAGCGTAGCGCTATCCTCATTGCAGAAGGTAATAAGGAGTCCGCGATTTTGAACGCAGAAGCTATCAAGGAAAGTAAGATCCGCGAGGCACAAGGCGAGGCGGAAGCTATTGTCGCCGTGCAAAAGGCTATTGCCGACGGTATCCGGATGCTCAATGAAGCAGATCCCTCCAAGTCGGTTATCGCGCTCAAGAGCCTGGAAGCCTTTGAAAAGGCCGCTGATGGCAAGGCCACCAAGCTGATTATCCCCTCTGAGATTCAAGGCATGGCAGGTCTGGCCGCTTCCCTGAAAGAAATGGTCACAGACGGAACCCCGAAAGCAGGAAAATAATAGAAAAGTTGAGTCCGCTCCCCTTTTAAGGAGAGCGGGCTTATTTTTTGTACTTAAGCGTTCTGATAGAAGGCTTTTACCTCATCAAAGAAAGCGTCGATATTATCCCAGCGGGAGGCGGGAGGAATGTCGCAGCCAGAGGAGATAATAAAATTCGGATGAACGCTGCATCCTTCTAACAGAGCCCGGGCAGCGGAACGAATGGATTCCGGTGTGCCATTGCAGAATTCTCCGGCAGGGTCTACATTGCCCATCACAAGGGAAGTTTCCGGGAGGTTCTCCAACGCCAGCTTCATAGGAATGGCATTGCCGATATGGTATAAGGAAAGATGAAGTTCCGCTAGGCTGTGAAGCTGATGGGATACTGCATTCCCACAGTTATGATATCCGAAAAGGAAGGAATCGTCTTCCACAGCTTCCCGTATCTCCTTGACATAGGGAATGGAAAATTCATCATTCATATCAGGCGGCAGCAGGCCGGCCAGCGGTTCGGCCATTACTACGCCGTCGGCACCAGCAGCACGGTAAGCGCGGATATAGGCGATAAGGAATTTGGTAGCCTTTTGCAAGATGGTGTGTACCATGTCCGGGTCGTCATAACAGTAGATCATGGCATCGGAGACCCCCATCAGACGTCCGGCCAAAGAGAAGGGGCCGATCACGCCAGCCAATACCGGGCGGTCGGTGATGAGCTGGCACGCCTGCCGGATAGCTTCTATGTAAATACCGGTACGTCCTGCCCCTACTTCTGGAACCTCCAAAGCGTCTGCCTCTTCCTGTGTTTCCACAATGTGGTTGACGATGGTCGGAACCTCATCGTCGGTGATGCGGGCTTCCGCTCAGAAGGCTTGCGCTTCTACCGATAGATCCATCATGCTCACAGCCGCACAGGCATCTACTCGGTCAGCAATAGCCTTCATGCCTTTGGCTTGCAGACTGCTGTCGGATACCAGTTCCTGTACGGTGCAGCCCAAAAGCTGTACGCTGGGGAATGAGAGGATGGGCATGGGCTTTTTACAGGGGAATTGCGGATTTCTTCTAACCATTTTTGAAGATTCATTGTCATAACTCCTTTACAATATTATGGGGAATTCGTGCCTTTATTATATAAATAAACACCGGGAAGTATTGTAAATTATTGTAGATTTTAGTATTTTGTTAGTCATCTCCAATTTTATGAAATAAAAAAGAGGGAATGCTCTTTTGAGCAATCCCTCTTAAAGGTTTAAATAAAGAATTTTACAATCCTTCTTTTTGATGCATCATTTTTATTTCGAAATAGGGGTCGTTTTTCCAGACCTCCCAGCCTTTTTCCACCCGGTCTTTTTCTTCCACTGGGCCGATGGTGTCGCCGCGGTACAGCCAGGCGGGGGGCAGCTTGACTCCCAGTTTAGCATAATAGCCCCGCAGGTTTTCCATCCGCTGTTCAAAGGAAGCGTAGTCCTTATTTTCCGGCTGAGTCCAGGCTACCTCCGCAATGGCGGAAAGGCGGGGGAAAGTGTTGATATCCAGCTTTTCCTCGTCACGGATGTATTCCGTCCACTGCGGGGCCTCTACGCCCAGTACGTTGGTATCGTCGGTGATTCCCAACTTGTCCGGGCCAAAGCTGTAGGTCTTGGCCAGAGGACGGATAGCATAGGCGTGGTCCATATACACATAATCCACCAGGGAGATAATCAGGTGGTTCCCGGCAGCCAGCCAGTCCAGCTCCCGGTGGGAGCCCTCCATGGGAATCCACCACTGGGGAATGATGCTGGGGTCCAGAGTGTCGCTGGCTTCCAGAATCTCGTTCCATCCCACCGTATGGCGGCCCTTTTCCCGCAGATAGGCGGTAATCACGTTATTGAAATGGCCCTGCAAAGCATTTTCATCCTTTAGGCCCAGTTCCTTAATTTTGGCCTGGCAGGCAGGGCACTGCTTCCAGCGGGTTTTGGGCACTTCGTCGCCGCCAATGTGGAAATAGGGGTAGGGGAACAGTTCACAAAGTTCGTCGATAATATCTTTCACAAAATTATAGATGTCCTCTTTTCCGCAGCAGCCAATATTATCCAGCACACCCCAGCGGTCGGAGACTTCGGTGGGCTCCCCGGTGCAGGAAAGGTGTGGATAGCAGGCAATAGCGGCTACAAAGTGGCCGGGCATATCGATTTCCGGTAGAATATCGATCTGGCGAGCCTTGGCGTAGGCCACCACATCACGCACTTCTTCCTGGGTGTAGAACAGGCCGCGGCCATATTCTGTGTAATCTCGGGGCTCCTGATGCTCCTCATAGCCGGTGAGGGAAAGGGCCGTGCTTTTGCGGATGGCTCCTTTTTCGGTGAGCAGAGGATATTTCTTGATCTCGATACGCCAGCCTTGGTCCTCGGTGAGGTGCCAGTGAAATACGTTCATTTTCAGCCGGGCCATAATGTCCAAGATCTGTTTGATCTTCTTAACACTCCAGAAATGGCGGGCACAGTCCAGCATAAAGCCCCGGTGATGATAGCGAGGAGCGTCCTCAATGGAGACGCTTTCGAAGGAAGCTCCTTCTCCGCACAGCTGCAAAAGGGTCATCACCGCATAAAAGGCACCTCGTTGATCGGAGGCTTCCACAAACAGGTTGCCATTTTCGCAGTGGATACGATAACCTTCTTCCGAGATAGAGGAGTCCTTCTGAAAAAGCAGGGTGTTTTCCTGGGCTTCCTCACAAACGGGAAGCATAGGGCGCAGAACCGAATAAATTTCTGGAAAAGCGCCGGAAAAAGAGGTCTTTTTAGAGAACCAAATAAGGCCTTTGGCAGATTCCGCCCGGAGGGGCTGGGGAATCAGGTTCAACATGGTGGATACTCTCCTTTCGATTTTAGCAGATAGGATAAGACGGACAGATCTTCTTGCCTTCATTATACTACACATTTAATGGAAGTAAAGAAGATCAGTCGGAGTTTTGGTGGAAATCCTGCAAACAAAAAGGCCTGGCGGCTGAATCCTTGCCGCCAGGCTTTGTAAGCGTGATGAAAAGGGGTTATGCGTCCTCTGCCAATGCCCGGGACAACCAAGCATCGGCAATATCCAGGGCCAGATACAGACCATTTTTTTCGCTGGATTTGATAATCTGCTTACGATTACGGATGGTGGGGTCGGTGTACATGAGCTGTACGGTAACTTTATCGGCCACCTCCAGATCCTGTACCTTCTTTTTGCTCTTGATGTCCATTTTGATCACATATTTATCCTTCATGCTCCCATAGTACAGGGTATCCCCGCAGCGTACAAAGGGCTTTCCCTTATAGGTGGGGAATTTAGCGGTCTTTTTTTCGCTCATAGCCATGTCCTCCTTGAAAAAATTAGTCGCGCCGAAAACGGCTTTTGTAAACGATATACAGATATACTCATTTAATTATAGCATAAATCTCCCAGTTATGCAAATACCGGAAATAGTGAACACAAAGTTCAGGGGGAATAAACAAAAAACCTGCCGGCTTTTTTACAAAGACACGGCAGGTTTTGCTGTAAGAAGGAACGGTTATTCTCCCAAATAAGATTTTACCAGTACCTCAAGCAACTCATCCCGATCGATGCGGCGAATCAGGCTGCGGGCATTGTTATGAGTGGTGATATAAGTTGGATCCTCCGAGAGAATATAACCAACGATCTGATTGATAGGATTATACCCTTTTTCTTTCAGTGCATCATAGACCGTTGTCAGTATCCGGCGGATATCGCCTTCCCGGTCTCGTTCCAGCGAAAACGTCATGGTCTTGTCAAGCATGAAAACACCTCCGATACTGCTAATCATACACGATAACGATAGAAATTACAAGGGATTTTACTACAAAATTGTAACCAAATTCAGAGAAGTGCGTAAAAAAGTTGTGAATTCAGGGAAGATTCCCCATAAACTTCCCTTTAGGAGCGCAAAACTGCGCCGGTTTTTTCCAGTTCCTTCATAACCTTGTTCATCACAGCAGTCGTCTGCTCATCTTTCAGGGTACTGTCGGCAGAACGCAGGGTAATGCTGAAGGCCACGCTCTTTTTGCCGGCTTCGATCTGAGCGCCTTGGTATACGTCGAACAGCTGGATATTTTCCAGCAGAGCGCCGCCGCCCCGGACAATGGCCTTTTCCAGAGTGCCCACCGGAATGGACTCATCGCACACCAGAGCCAGGTCGCGGGTAACTGCCGGAAACTTGGGCAGGGGCTTATAGGTCTTCTCCGGCTGTGCCAGTTCAAACAAAGCATCTGCATCCAGAGAGAAGCAGTATACCCGGCAATCCATGCCGTAGTTTTCGGTAACTACCGGATGAATCTCACCCATTACGCCAAAGACGCGGCCATCCTTTATAAGGTTAGCGCAGCGGCCAGGATGGCAGCTGGGATTCTCGCGGCAGGCTTCTACGTCGTAATCGTATACGGAAACCGCGTCCAGCAGTTCCTCCACAATTCCCTTCATCTGGAAGAAGTCGGCGCCATCGCCATACAGTCCGCCGATGAGGGTGTTCTTTTCCACCGGCAGCTCGTTGGGGGTGGTGGGGATATATTCCTTAGCCAGCTCGTACAGGGCGGCGGAGGCGTTGCGGTTGTTGTAGTTCTTCGCCAGAATCTCCATCATGGAGGGCAGGGCGATGGTGCGCATAATGCTGGTATCCTCGCCCAAGGGGTTGGAAATCACAATGGAATTGCGCAGCTCGCTGTCGGCGGGCAGATTGATCTTGTCATAGCAGCGGGGGCTGATGAAGGAATAGGTCATGATCTCGCTCATGCCCTGTGCCAGCATGGTGTCGCCGATCTTGGCCATAAACTTCTGCACGGGGGAGTATTTGCCCTGTGCGCCGCCGCTGATGGCGGTGCTGGGAATATTGTTGTAGCCGTAGAACCGGGCGATCTCCTCGGCAATATCGGCCTTATGCTCCAAGTCGGGGCGGAAGGTGGGAACCAGCACGTCATCGCCGTCAAACTGGCAGTCCAGGGGTGCGAGAATGGCTTTCATCTCGTCAGCAGAGAGGTTCAGGTCCAGGAATCGGTTGATCCAGTCGTGCTCCAGGGGAATACGGCGGCGCTGGCGGGAGGAGTGGTCATCCTTCAATACGCCATCCAGCACGTCGCCGGCATCCAGCAGTTCCACTAGCTCGCAGGCACGGTCCAGAGCGGGTAGACAGCTGTTGGGGTCCAAGCCCTTCTCATACCGGGAGGAAGCATCGGTGCGCATTCCCTGATCTCGTGCGGTCACACGGACAGAAGCACCATCGAAGCAAGCGGACTCGAACACGATGGTGGTGGTGTCGTCCATAATGCCGCTATATTCTCCGCCCATAACACCGGCAATGGCTACAGGCTTTTTAGCGTCAGCGATGACCAGCTGTTTATTGGTGAGCTTGCGGTCTACGCCGTCCAAAGTGGTGATGGTCTCGCCGTCTTTAGCCAGACGTACGCGGATTTTGCCTTCTTCGATAAAGCGCAGATCAAAGGCATGCATGGGCTGACCATATTCCAGCATCACATAGTTGGTGATGTCCACGATGTTGTTGATGGGGCGTACGCCCAGAGCGCGAAGGCGCTCCCGCATCCAGCGGGGAGAGGGCTTTACCCGAACGTTCTTGACAATGCGGGCACTATAAATGGGGCATAGCTCGGGAGCCTCAATTTTCACATCCAGCATTCCCTCGCAGGAGCCGTGACCGGCTTTTACTTCGGGGGTGTGGAGAGCCAGGGGCTTTTTAAAAGTAGCGGCGGCCTCTCTTGCCAAACCAATAACGGAGAAGCAGTCGGGGCGGTTGGAGGTGATCTCAAACTCCACGCTGGTGTCGTCCAGGCCGATGGCCTCGCAGATGGGCTTGCCCAGGGTCAGGTCGCAGCCGTCCTCTTCGGTGAGCACAAAAATGCCATCCTCCACCGCAGAGGGGAAATCGTGGGTGGTAAGGCCCAACTCGCCAAGGGAGCACAGCATACCGTTGCTCTCCACACCACGGAGCTTGCCCTTTTTGATCTTGATGCCGCCGGGGAGGGTAGAGCAATGCAGAGCGGCGGGGACTACATCGCCGGGCTTGAGGTTCTGTGCGCCGGTCACGATCTGGATGTTTTCCTCGGCGCCTACGTTCACCTGACAAATCCACAGGTGATCGGAATCGGGGTGGCGCTCCATGGATTCCACTCGAGCGACGACCACATTGCTGATTTCGCTGCCTTCGACCTCATAGCCTTCCACCTTGGATCCGCTCATGGTCATGGCTTCCGTGAAGGAGCGCATGGGCATATCATCCAGGGTGACAAATTCTTTCAGCCATTTCATAGAAAGATTCATGTATCATTCACCAAGCCTTTTTTGGAATGTTATTTAAGGAAAATAGAGTAAGTAAAAACAACAAACGGAAAAAACTGTACGCGTGGAATCCGCTGCCCATTGGCAGCAGCTGTCCCGCGACTATAAAATTTTCGTCCACCTTTTATAAAAGGTGGTGGGTGTCCAGAGGGCAAAGCCCTCGGTCGCCCGCCGCAGCGGGCGAAATTCCTATACCGCAGGGCGCATTTTTGAAAAGTGAATTTGAAATCTTCCGGGGGAAGATTTCAAAGAGAAAAACTTTTTGCAAGAAAAAAAGTTTTTCTTCTTCGTTCCTGCTGCCGTCTGTCTCTGATTTCCCAACGGGAAAATCAGAATCGCCGGGCGCGCACACAGGTGCGCTCCTACAGGCTATTATTGAATGCTGGCGGGCGCATACTATGCGCCCCCACAAATAACAAGGGAAAACGTCATCGGGCAGAGCGGACGCGCAATGCGCGTCCCTACGCTAGATTAGCAGGTCGTCAATTAACCTTGGAACTGTTTCAGGAAACGGACGTCATTCTCATAGAACAGACGCAGGTCGTCAATATTGTACCGGCGCATGACCACACGCTCCAGGCCCATGCCCAGCGCAAAACCGCTGTATTCCTCGGGATCGATGCCGCAGTTGCTCAGCACCTTGGGATGCACCATGCCGCAGCCCAAAATCTCGATCCAGCCCTCGCCCTTGCAGAGACGGCAGCCTTCGCCATGGCAGTTAAAGCACTGTACATCCACCTCTGCGGAAGGCTCGGTAAAGGGGAAGTGGTGGGGGCGGAAGCGCACCACGCTGTCCTCGCCGTACAAACGCTTAACAAAGGTTTCCAGTGTGCCCTTCAGATCGGCAAAAGTGATTCCCTTGTCCACCACAAGGCCCTCAATCTGATGGAACAGGGGAGAGTGAGTGGCGTCTACAGCGTCGCTGCGATATACGCGGCCGGGGGAAATAATGCGGATGGGCGGCTTCTGCTTTTCCATCACGCGCACCTGCACCGGGGAGGTCTGGGTGCGAAGAAGAATGTTTTCATTGATATAGAAGGTGTCCTGCGTGTCGCGAGCAGGGTGGTTCTTGGGAATGTTCAGCGCTTCAAAGTTGTAGTAGTCGGTCTCCACCTCGGGGCCGTCCACGATCTCAAAGCCCATGCCGATAAAGATCTCCTTGATCTCGTCCAGACCGATGGAAAGGGGGTGCTTGGCACCCATATCGCGGCGTTTGCCGGGCAGGGTCACATCCAGCTTTTCCTCTTCCAGGCGGCGCTGCTGTTCAGCAGCCTTTACCTCTGCGGCCCGCTGGGTCAGCTCGTTTTCGATGCTGGCCCGTACCTGGTTGGCCAGTTGGCCGATAACGGGGCGCTCTTCGGCAGAGAGCTTGCCCATCTGCTTTAAAATAGCGGTGAGGGCGCCTTTTTTGCCCAGATACTTGATGCGCAGCTCCTCCAGTGCCTGCTGGCTGGCGGCGTTCTCCAGTTCTGCTTCCGCTTGGGCGCGGATAGCTTCCAGTTGCTCCTTCATGACAGGAATCAATCCTTTCAAAATATAAATATGGTTCTATTGCAGGAAGGGCCGGGAAAACAAAAAGCCTTCACCCCACAAAAGGGGCGAAGGCACAAAACTCCGCGGTACCACCCTTATTTCTGTAAGAACAGAAGCCCTTACTCTCCTGCGGCCTGTAACGGTGCCGTCCGTCAGCCCCTACAGACAAACGTGTTCAGGGCTGCCACTCCAAAGGGAACTTCACCTTGACCCGTGCGCAGGCGTGCTTTCAGCCGGGGACACACCCTCTCTGCTCGCCGTGGAAGAGGCTACTTTCCTTTTTCATCGCGTTATACAACATCATTTTATCACGGTTTACAAAGATTGACAAGGGGTGTGGGGGAGCAAAGAGAAAGTTTTTATAAAATTTTTGATTGCGGCTGTCCGAAAAAAAAGAAAAAGCACAAAAATTTACAATTTTGTCTCGGGAAAGAAGGTTCCTTTTATTGTAAACCCCAGAAGGCTGTGTTATAATCACAAAAGAACGCTAAAAAACGCAAAAACGAAATAACGTTTTTGGAAATCGATATGCGGTTCTGCGAAAGCATTTATTTCAGGAGGGTTCTCTGCATGGACATTTTTACCGAGCAAATCGTAAAACGGAAATTTAACGGAAAGGATTGGCTTATCTGCCTAGGTGCTTCTGTAGCAGCTTTTGTGCTGATCTATATTAGTATTTTTATTCTGCTGCCTCTCACCATGATGCCTCTGATTCCCCTGCTGGTGATCGCCGGTTGTATTTATGGGATCTATTGGGTGTACTCCTTCCGGAATCTGGAATTTGAGTACAGTGTTACCAATGGAGATCTTACAGTGGATAAGATCATCAACAAGCGCAGAAGAAAGCGCGTAGTCTCCTTTGATGTGCGGGAAGCTGAAGAAATGGGAAAGTATGATGCCAACCGTTTAGCTCAGCGGGAAGTGGATAAGCGGCTTATCGCTTCTGTTTCCGATACCGGCGAGAACGCTTGGTATATTTTGGCCCGCACCCCAAAATATGGACGTACTTTGCTGGTGTTCAGCCCTAATGAAAAGGTACTGGATGGTATCAAGGCTGGGCTTCCTCGTCAGCTGCGATTCGATGTATTCGGTCGGCATTGATATGGTGGAGTGCAGCCGGATCGAAAAGGCTATGAAAAGTCTCCGGTTTGCACAGCGGGTATTCGGCCCCGGAGAACTGGCGTTCTTGCGAGAACGAGGGTATCCTGACGGCCCCGGGCGGCGATGGATTGAAACTGCCGCTGCCGGATTCTGCGCCAAAGAAGCCTTTGGTAAGGCGATGGGAACCGGTGTCAGAGGGTTCCGCCTTTTTGAGGTGGAACTGCTTCGGGAAAAAAGCGGGAGGCCGATTTTGCACCTTACCGGTTCGGCGGCAGCGCTGGCGGAGGGAAAAAACTTTGCCGTCAGCGTGACCCACACAAAAGAATATGCCTCTGTTGTGGTATTGGCAGAGGAAGCGGCGTGTAAATGAATTTCGTTTATGCGCCGTTTTTATAATAAAACGCGAAAGGAGCGAGGAGTTTTGCGGTATTATAAAAAGCAGCAAATGCAGCAAATGGAGCAGAAAGCGGTGGAGCGGGGCGTCTCTATGGAACAGCTGATGGAGTATGCCGGAGGAGCAGCGGCCCGCTTTATCCAGCGGAAATATGAGCTTCGAGGCAAGCGGGTGACCATCCTCTGCGGAAAGGGCAATAATGGAGGCGATGGTTATGTAGCGGCGCGGCTCCTTCGGGAATGCGGGGCTTATGTGTCCATTGTGTTAGCAGAAGGATTCCCTGCCACCGACTTGGCACGGCAGGCTTATGGACGTATGGGAGCCGGAGTGGTATCCGTAGACTGGGAGCGGGAACCCCGAGCGGTACGGCAGGCGGTGAGCGATGCGGACATTATGATAGATGGGCTGTATGGCTTTGGTTTTCACGGCGCGGTATCCGAATATATCGGGGTACTGATTCAACTGGCCAACCAGAGCCGGGCGCCGATCATCGCCCTGGACATTCCCAGCGGGGTGGAGTGCGATACGGGAGCGGTTCACGGCCCCTGTATTCGTGCGGATTATACGGTTACCTTTACTGTGCCGAAACCGGGACATATCCTGTACCCGGGACGGGAATTCTGTGGAGAGGTGATTCCGGCGGCAGCAGGAATCCCTGGAGAAGTAGTGGAGCAGGCTGTCCCAGCTTTGGAAACCTTGGGGCCTGAGAAAATAAAATCCCTATTCCATCCTCGGGATTCTCAGAGCAATAAAGGGGATTACGGCAAGCTATTATGTGTCTGCGGCAGCGAGGGCATGGCAGGGGCGGCCATCATGTGTGCTTCGGCAGGGCTGCGATGCGGCGCGGGCTTGGTAAACCTGGCTTTGCCCCGGAGCATCTATCCCATTGCGGCGGGGCGGCTTTTAGAATCGGTGTTTACGCTCCTTGATCGGGAAGAGGATGGAAACCTGACACCAGACAGCAGAGAACGGCTGCAAAAAGCGTTGGAAGGGGCGGCAGCCTGCGTGATTGGCTGCGGACTCAGCACAGCGCCGGGAATCCCGGAACTGGTGGAGGAACTGTTGTTAATTGCCCGGTGTCCGGTGGTGCTGGATGCCGACGGCCTCAATGCGGTATGTAATAAGCCGGATATTCTCCGGGAAGCAGCCAAGACCAAACCTGTTATCATCACCCCGCATCCTGGGGAGATGGCCCGGTTGATGGGATGCTCCATCCAGGAGGTGCAGGCGGACCGGTTAGAATCCGCTTCCCGGTTTGCCCGGGAATACGGGGTGATTACGGTACTCAAGGGGGCAGGGACTCTCATCGCTCACCCAGATGGGCGCACCCTGATGAATCTTACCGGGAACCCCGGCATGGCCCGCGGAGGCAGCGGAGATATTTTGGCGGGAATGGTGGGCTCTTTTGCCGCCCAAGGCATGGAGCCGCTAAACGCTGCCAGCGCGGCGGTGTATCTTCATGGCTTGGCGGGGGACCGGTGTGCAGCCCGCCTTTCTCAGCAGGGGATGTTGCCCACGGATATGCTGGGAGAATTCCCGGGATTATTTTTGGAATATGCCCACTAAAAAAGGATTGTATTCCTATTAGATTACACAAGCCAAAAGTTTTAAGGGGAAACCCCAGACGTGGGTTTCCCCTCAAAAACAGCCCACTGGGCTGTTTTTTCATCTCTTCCTGCGTTTTTGAGTTCATAAAATGTTCCGCTCTCTGCGGAGAGCGGCGCAAAGGAGCTTTGCCCCTTTGGAAACCCCACCCCCTTTTATAAAAAGGGGACGAAAATTTTTGTGTCACGGGAAAGCAAATGCGAATTACAAACTGTTTCCACGCGAATTTATTTATGTAGCTTTTTCTGCATACTCCCGCAGTAAACGGACATAGATACGGTATTGCTCCATGGAAACATCCGGCGGCGTCTGATGATCTACACTGGGGATATAGCCGCCGCTTTTCATGGCGGGCAGCAGCCGTTCAAACTCCTCACGCATAGCCTCTTCTCCCAAGTGCATGATGGTCTTATCATAGCCCCCTACCATGAGCCACTTGGGGTGCTCCCGGCGAATACGGTTCACGTCCACTCCTGCCTGCCGCTCTAAAGGCAATACGCCTTCGATGCCTGCTTCTTGGAACCAAGGGATCAAGGGTTCCACATTGCCGTCGGTGTCGATGAGCACCCGGACTCCATATTTTTTCAGCACAGGGATCACTTGCCGGTAGTAAGGGAGCATGAATTCCTCGAACAGTTCCCGGGAGATCATAGGCCCATGGTTATAGGACATATCCTCGGCAAAGGTCATAAATTCCGGCTCCATTACCGGCAGCAACTGCTCCAAACAGCGCAGCTGGAAGTCCACCAGATCTTGATTCATCCGGTGCATCAGTTCCGGTTCGTCGTAAAAAGCGTATAGGTGGCTCTCAATGCCAAACAAGGTGCGCGGGAACCAGAAAAAGCCTTCTAATGTCAGCCATTGGGCATAGTCTCCCTTTTGATGATCCTCCCGCCATTGCTGGGCGGTTTCCACTGCCTGCCGGATATTCTCTTCTGGAAACAGCAGGGGTTTCATGGCTTCGTATCCTGCCTCGTCCCATAAAATCCCCGCCCCATGGGAAGCAGGTTGAGGGCACTTGCCGCTTTTGGGGGATACCCAGATTTGGCGCAGTGGGTCAAGACCAAACCAATTTTGCAGGGTGTCCGGGCCGTCCAAGGATGGGGCGCCTTCTTTTTGCCATCTATCCGTGGTAAGGTTCCACCAGGTTGCCCACTCCACCATGGGAAGGCGGTCTGGCTTTTGATAGTTTAATACAGCTTGTACTCGTTCCCGATTGGTCATGGAGAACTCCCCCTTGTGTTGTTGGTGCTTTCAGTATATACTAAAACCAATAACAATTAAACCGTTAAAAACGCGGATTTTCGGGGGTGAAATTGTGGAAGAAACGTTGCGGATGCCTGGAGGCTTTTCTATTCAAACCGTAGGAGTAAATCTTCCATGTCAAGCCCATTCCCATGATTTTTTAGAGTTGGCCTACATCAAGTCCGGATGGGCGCTGCATACCCTGAACCACAGCCAACGCCGCTTGCAGGCAGGAGATTTTATGCTGGTGGATTTTGGGGAAGTGCACAGTTACGATGAAGGCAGCCTAGACCTGACGGTGATCAACTGCTTGTTTCAGCCCGCTATGGTGGATCCGGCTTTGAGCCATTGCCGCAGCTTTTCTTTGCTGTTGAATAGCTGTGTACCCGGTATGGGTTTTGCTGGGGCCACATTGGGGAACAAGCTGCTCCATGACGATTCCGGCAACATTTTGTCGATCTTGGAGCGACTAGAAGGAGAGGTGCGCCAGCAGGCAGTAGGGTATCTGCCCATGCTGCGCATCCTCCTTTTGGATCTTATTATTCAAATTATCCGGCAGATGGGGATGCAGGCTCCCTGCCGTCCTGGAGTGGAAGTGGGCTGGATTCTGGAGGAGATTAGCCGTAACGCTGCCGCGCCCCATTTACTCAGCGAGTATGCCCGGCGGTTCCAGATGCGCCCGGAGGCGTTAAGCCGGATGTTCCAACAGCAGGTGGGAGAGGGCTTCGCCCACTATCTGCGGCGTAAACGGATAGAACTTGCCTGCCGGCTGCTTTTGGATACCCAGGAGCCGGTGCCGATGATTGCAGAAAAATGTGGCTATTTGGATGGTAAGGCCTTTCGGGAAGCCTTCCATCAGGTGACCGGCGTTTCTCCGCGGGAATACCGCAGCCGAAATCGAGCTGCCGCCTTTTCTTCCCCTATGCTGCGGATGGGTTAGCCTGCCGCCCGCTCCAAATCCCGGCGCAGCCTCTGGATGATCCGCTTTTCCAGCCGGGATATGTAGGATTGAGAGATTCCCAAACTGTCGGCTACCTCCTTTTGAGTGTGTTCCTTGTGGGAACCAAGGCCAAACCGCAGCTCCATAATGGTTTGTTCCCGAGGAGTAAGATGGGATACGGCTTCTAGCAATAGTGCTTCTTCTGCCTCCTGTTCAATTCCCCGGTTGACGGTGTTGGGGTCACTGCCAAGAATGTCAGAGAGTAAAAGCTCGTTGCCGTCCCAATCCACGTTGAGGGGATCGTCGATGGATACCTCATTTTTCAGCTGGCTGCTTTTGCGCAGGTACATGAGAATCTCGTTCTCAATGCACCGGGAAGCGTAAGTGGCCAGCTTGATTTTTTTCTCTGGACGGAAGGTGTTCACTGCTTTGATAAGGCCAATGGTACCAATGGAGATGAGATCCTCCACTCCGGCCCCTGGGGATTCGAATTTCCGGGCAATATACACCACCAGCCGTAGGTTGTGGGTAATGAGCTTTTCCCGAGAAGGGTTTTCCCCTCTTCTAATGGCATCCATAATAGCATCTTCTTCTTCCCGATTTAGGGGTGGGGGAAGGGTATCCGGTCCATTGATATAGTAGATCTCCTTTGGCGCTCCATAACGTGATAGGCTGTAGAGCCATCTATTCCAGATTTTCTTCCACCAACGTATCACTGTGTTCATTCCGGTTGCTCCTTTCAATCAAATACGGTGGGGGGCACCAATACCTGGAACTGCCCGCCGCCCAACTTCTGGCTGCATACTGCTACCCAGCAGCCGGCAAGCTGCCGGGTCTCCTTTCCGGTGGTGATTTCTAGTTTTTCTGGCAAAAAACCCGGCAGTGCGCCTTCCCCCGAAACGGCGTGATAGGGAATCATGCGGATGCCCTCCTGCCAGGGGTCACCACCCTCCTGCAGTAAACAGGCAGGCATGACGCTGCCCAGCGCCTGCTTTTCGGTTACCAGGGCGGGCTTGTGAGAAAAGGGTTCCGCCAAAGTGCAGCCGGTGTCGATCTTGCCGTAAAGCACCCGAGAGGTCCCATGCCAGGTCACGGTTACCGTGCAGAACCGGCTCTTAGGTTCTCGAGGCTCCGTTACCCGGCGAAGCAATGCCATAGCCCCATAAGCCGCCGATGCTAGAAAAAGCAGAAGTAGGGGGGAGATGGGCAGATATAACACCCCGTTCTGCATGAGCATCCCGGAAGCGGGATTCATGGCACATAAAGCCAGCATGACCCCGGCAAAACCAAAGCTAGAAAGGTACAAAAGCCCCAGCAGCTTGCAGAACAACCTTTTGGACACCGGGAAAAAGCAGGCCAGTACCATACTGGCCGAAAGAGCCAGCCGGTAAAGAAGGGAGACGTTCCAATGCGGCTGGGGTAGAAAGATAATCAAAGAACCCAGTGCTCCGGCGCAAGCTCCCAGAAATACTCTGCCCCGTCCCACCGGCACATGGAGGAAACCACGTACCGAAAGCAGTAAAAAGTAATTGACCAACAGGTTTACCAGAATCAGCATATCTATGTAGATGGTCTGTTTCATACATCGCCCCCTTTGGTTTTTGCCTGCCGGTTCCAGTATACCTTGGAAGCCGTGTCCGTTTCTGTCACAACCAGCCTGTAGACAAGCCAAAGTAAAAAAGAATGCCGGCAGGGGGCCTGCCGGCATGGTGTTATCCTTGTGCCTGTTTCTGCACACGCTGTATGGCTTCGGGAGAAGCAGGGATGGGGTGCACCCATTCCCGCTTTTTCATCTCATCTTGCAGTTCTCCCTGGATCAGGAATTCCTCATTGAGCACGTTCCATACGGTATCCCGAAACTGGGGGGTGGTACACCCTGCCGCCAGCCTGCCGCAATGAAAAGCAAGCTGGTTCTGTACCGCCAAAATATCGGTGAATATCATTTTTTCATCCATGTCTGTCGCCGCCTTTTTGATTTACTGGGTAGAGAGGGCTTCCGAAAGCTGTTCCATCAGCATCCGATGCCGGCCTGCCAAGCTTTCTAGCTTCATGCGCAGCTGGGGGTCATCACATTGGGGCGCGTAGGCCAGGCACTTTTCTTCCATCAATTTTTCTAAATGGAGCTGCTCCTCCAAAAGAAGCAGTTCTTTTTCTGTGGGCTGCATTCCGCTCCTCCTTTTTTGCCGCTCCTGCGCCGGTTATGTAGGCGCAGAGCGGTCAATGAGTCCAAAGCTGACGGAGAGGGCGTGGTCCACCTGGGACATCGCCTGAGGGTCCAGCTTTCCCATTTTTTCTTTGAGCCGGTGCTTATCTAAGGTGCGCACCTGCTCCAACAAGACAATGGAGTCCCGAGAAAGCCCCGTGTTCTCCGCAGACAGTAAAATATGGGTGGGGAGGTTGGCTTTGGACCGCTGGCTGGTAATAGCAGCTGCGATTACCGTTGGGCTGAACCGGTTCCCTACATCGTTCTGCACAATGAGCACCGGCCGCACCCCTCCCTGTTCCGAGCCCACTACCGGGCTCAAGTCGGCATAATAAATATCGCCCCGATGAATCATCTGTTTTCACACTCCGAATCCTTTTGTAGTGGGCGCCCATTGGTATTGTTGCCGGTTTTTGCAGATTTTAATCATTTGCTTCCAATAGGAATAAAATCTTTCCGGCGAAAATTCATCGTGGTTTGGGTCCCACACCATAATATTAGGAATCGGCCAAAGGGGTTCTTTATTCTTCCGGGGAAGAAAACCGGGCGGTGAACTGCCAGGCAGGCACTGCCAGCGTGAGAAGTGTGCCATCCTCCCGGGTTTCTGCTGTGATTACCTCGCCGGTGGAAAGCTCCCCAGACCACTGACCCCCTTCCCAAAGAAGCCCGGCGGAGGGGGCGCCATCCAACGCAGAAAATAGTCTGCCAAAAGCACTTTGTTCTATTACACCGCCGGAACGTTTTTGTGTAAGCCCCGCCATTTGTATGGTATACTCCCCTTGCAGATGCTGTACCGTCAAACCGGAGAGTGCTTGCGGCTCCTGGATCTTAAACCCATTGACTCCCTCCACAGAATGGCTGCAAGTGCCTTGGATCTCTGTTTCCGCCAAAGTGATAGTACAGGGAACTTCGTTTAGGTTCCAGCTGATTTCCTGGGTAGAATTTTCTGGTGCAGGTGTGCATCCCCCCAATAGACTGATAGCCATCAAAAGAATACCGATTTTGACCCGAATCCTTTTTGAACCTGTGCCCATACTACGCGCCCCTTTCTGGACATGCTCCCTGATTTTTGGAGTGTGTCAAATATATATGGGGTTATGGCAGTCCTCATTCCCTTATTTTAAAAGAGGAGGGCCTGCCCTGGAAACTCCAGAACAGGCCCTTTATCGAGATCATGATTTGTGAGAGAAATCCGGCCAGTCGCCCTCGGCGTGCTTGCCGTCTTCAAAATAAATGTCGTACCAAACAATGAAGATGAACAGCGTCCAAATGCGGCGGCTGTAATCCTGCCGGCCGTTGAAATGGTCATCCAAGTATCGCACCAATTCCTCTGTGTGGAAGAACTTCTCGGCAATATCGCTGGTAAAAGCAGCTTTTACAATATCGTAATACTTCTTGTCCCGCAGCCATACCCGGGTGGGCACCGGGAATCCCAGCTTCTTCTTCTGGGCAGTAGCTTGAGGCAGATGCCGCAGCGCCGCTTGACGCATGGCATATTTGGTGTTCTTCTTGTTTACCCGCAGCCGGGTGGGGATGGTAGAGGCCACTTTAAAGACTTCTTTATCCAGGAAGGGAACACGCAGCTCCAAGGAATTGGCCATACTCATACGGTCGGCCTTGAGGAGAATGTCGCCTACCATCCACATATTGATGTCCAGATACTGCATCCGGGTCACATCGTCCAGGTCCTTCACCCGGTCATACCAAGGCTTGGTGAGGGTCTGGGGACGGGTGGAGAACTCAGGCTGCTTTAAGAGCTTTTGCTTATCCTCATAGCCAAACATTTTGGCATTGCCGATAAAAGATTCGTTGGTGGGGTACTCGCCCCGGGTGATGAAGCTTTGCCCACGGAAGTGGAAGGGCACCTTTTGCACCAGCTTGCGCAGACCGGTGCGCACACACTGAGGCAGCACCTTGCGGTAAATGCGGAATACATCCGGCTCGTTGTAAATGGTATAGCCGCCAAAGAGCTCATCGGCTCCCTCGCCGGAAAGCACCACCTTTACATACTCACTGGCCAACTTAGAGACAAAAAACAGGGCGATGCAGGAGGGGTCAGCCAGAGGCTGGTCCATATGGTACTGCACCTTTTTGATGTTTCCCCAGAATTCCTCCGAGGGGATGACCTTATAATGGTGGTCTACGCCGATTTTTTCCGAAAGGCCTTTGGCCCAATCGATCTCGTTGTATTTTTCGCCGAAGTCAAAGCCTACAGTAAAGGTCTTTTGGTCGGCAAAATAGGTAGAAACATAGCTGGAATCCACACCGCTGGAAAGGAAGCACCCCACTTCTACGTCACTGATCTTGTGAGCGTTGACGGAGTTCTCGAATACCTTTTCAATGCGGTCGATGGCTTCTTCTTCGGTCAGGCTCTCGTCAGGATTAAATTTCGGCTCCCAATATCGGGTGGTGGTGATCTTGCCATCCTTGAACCATAGGTAATGAGCGGGCATCAGGCAGTATACGCCCTCAAAGAAGGTCTGAGGCGGCACGGCGTACTGGAAGGAGAGGTAGTTGTTCAGGGTATCCATGTTGAACTTTTTCTCAAATCCCGGGAACTGGAGAATGCTTTTGATCTCCGAGCCATAGACAAAGTGATCTCCTACCATGGTGTAGTGGAGGGGCTTGATGCCGAAGAAGTCACGGGCCATAAACAGGCTGTTGTCTTTTTTGTTCCAGATAGCAAAGCCGAACATGCCCCGCAGACGGTTGAGCAGGCCTTCCTGCCATTCCTCAAATCCGTGGAGCAGCACTTCGGAATCCGTATGGGTGCGGAAAACATGGCCTTTTTCCAGCAATTCCTTTCGCAGCTCTTGATAATTATAAATCTCGCCGTTGAAGGTGAGGACCATGGTTCTATCCTCATTATAAATAGGCTGATCGCCGGTGGAGCTGATGTCGATAATACTCAGCCGCCGGAACCCCATGGTCACGCCGTCCCCTTCAAAAACGCCGCTGCTGTCGGGGCCGCGATGGGTGATCACATCGGTCATTTTGGTGATGACCGTACTGCGGTCCACGATCTCACCGGTAAATCCACAAATTCCGCACATAGTTTTTAATTCCTTTCTGCAAATGACATTGAAACAAAGAGTCTAAGAGTTATTCATCCAGTTCCTGGTAGGCTTCCATCAGTTCATCCGCCAATAGGGAATCCACCACGGGGAAGCCGCCTTCCGGCTGGTATTGCACGGCTTTGAGTACTTCTTTAGCCTGCTTGTACACATCGAACCGGGTGCTGTGGTATACAGGAGTCTGCTGCCCCTGCCAAGAAAAGGCAAATTCAATCTGCTTTTTGTTGGACGCGCAAAAATAGGCCGTTACCTCAGGGATACGCCACTTCCGCTGTACCACCTCCGAGAGGGCCTTTTTAACCAACTCCATGGCAGCATCATCCAAGCCGGATTCAAAAAGAAGGATCTTCTCTTTGAGCTGGGGGAGTGTAGAGACACCTCTCTTGGCTACATGATCCAGATAAGGGGGGATCTCCAATGTGATCTTTTTGCTGCCCGGCGCCAGACAGACCATCAATCCCAGTTCCCGGTCATGGTATAAGCAGGGGTAGGTCATTTGGGCGGTATAGCCGCACCGGGGGCACTTCCAGTCAAAGAAGGTTTCCTCCATGATTTTAGCGCGAAGCTCCGGATGGGCGATCCGGTCAATGCCGGGCCACATCTGGGTTTTATGCACAGCCCCACAGCTGGGGCAGCTGATATCCTTGCTGATACAGGTAGACAAAATAAAGCCTCCTTACGAGGAATTGTCAAGGGAGAGGGGAGAGGATGGTGCCGCCTCCGGCCACCACATCTCCCAAATAGAATACAGCGGCCTGTCCAGGGGTCACGGAGCGTTGGGGTTCTGCAAATTCCACCCGCACCCTGCCATCCTCCAGGGGGAATACCATGGCAGCAGAAGCTCCGGCACGATAGCGCACCTTTACCTGGGCCTCAAATGGCTCCTTTGGTTGGTCAAAAGCGATCCAATTTACATCGCCGGCTAAAAGCCCGGGGGCATACTGACTGCCCTCCGGCCCTAAAGTTACCTGATTTGATGCAGGATCGATTTTTGTCACATACATGGGTTGGCCAAAACTAATCCCTAAGCCTTTGCGCTGGCCAATGGTATACCGGGTGATACCCCGGTGGCGGCCCAATACATGGCCTTGGGCATCTACAAAATCCCCCGGCTCTGGTTCCCGCCCCGTTTCTCGGGCAAGGAATCCGTTATAGTCCCCATCGGGAATAAAGCAGATATCCTGACTTTCTGCTTTATGGGCCACCGGAAGCCCAGCTTCTTCCGCCAAACGGCGGATCTCCGGTTTTTCCATCCGGCCCAGAGGGGTGAGAACATGAGAAAGCTGATGCTGGCTCAGCTGATAAAGCACATAGCTTTGATCTTTATCCGTGGGGGCACGGCGAAGAAGAAAACGGTCGTTTTCCTGTTCCACCAGTGCATAATGGCCGGTGGCCACATAATCAAAACCAGCCTTTAGGGCATAGTCCAGCATAGCGCCGAATTTTAGATACCGGTTGCACCGGATACAAGGGTTTGGGGTACGCCCGGCTGTATATTCCGAAATAAAATTTTGCTGCACCATTTCTGCAAAGATGGGAGAAAAATCTACCACTTGGTGAGAGATTCCCAAATGGCGGCACACGGCGGCAGCGTCCTCTGCCTCCTTTGTGGAGCCGCAGAGGGAGGTGCCTTCCCAGCCATTTTTGTGCAGAAGCATGGTAACGCCGGATACCTCATATCCGGCGCGCAACAGAACAAGCGCCGCCGCAGAACTGTCTACGCCGCCGCTCATTCCCACAAGAACGCGTTGTTTCATAGGCTGCTTCACCCAAAATTACTGGAAGGGGATCTCCCGGTTATCCCGGGGATCAGCTGCTTCTGCTGCGCCGCTGTAAGTGGTGTTCTCCACAGGAGGTTGAACGGATTCAGGAGCTCCTTCCTTAATAGAGGGCTCTTCTGGGGCAATGGGAGTTTCCTCTGTAGGGGCTTCTTGACAGCAGGGCTCTTCCTCGGTTGCAGTCTCTTTGCAGCAGGTTTCGGTTTCTTTTGCGGGCTCTTCGCAGGAGGAAGTTTCTTCCTCCTCGTCCTCGCAGTCGCAGAAACCTTGGCAGCTGGAACAATCAAAATCGCAGCCGGCACACTCGCTTTCTTCCTGTCCAGGCTGGGCAAACAGCTCTTCCAGACGGGTGATGGCACGGTCCATTCTTCTGGATGCCTGGTCTACCGCGGCACAATGGGGTTCCGTGACAGGGTCGTTTTCGTCCCGCAGGTTATGGTAATAGTATTTACCCAAAGCAATATAGGCTTTTTCCGAGATCCGCTCTTCTCGGCGGATCACTAGCTTCAGGCGGTTGATCTGAGCGGATTTACGGTTCTTTTCCACCACACAATCCACTGCATGGGAAATGGACATACCGATGGATTCCAAAATGTTTTTCATAGGATAGACCTCCGTTCCTGTATAATATTTATGATTTCAACAACAAGATCGAAATGGCAGTAAATCGGGGATTTCTATTATTATAACGCAGTTGCAGGAAAAATAACAGTGTTTTTTCCTGTTTTCTCACAAGCGTAGGGAAATATATCCCTTTGGAAAAGGCGTATTTACAAACAAATAGCCGGAAGAAATGCGCTGGCATCTCTCCCGGCCTGTTTTGTACCTTACTTTAACTGTTATTCCTCTGGTGACACGGTATAAAGGGTGATCTTCTGGGTCTCCGGTACACCACGGAATCGGATGGAGTAGCCCTCGTCGCCATTGAGGACACGGCCCCGTACCCATTTGCCGTCTATAAAGCAGCCTTCTTCCTTTATCAGCACGTCCAGAAGTTCCCGGCGTCCCTTTTTGGGCAGGATCTTGATAGTGCAGCAAACTGCCGTGATATACAGGGTGTCACCGTCCTCTATCACAAAGCCACCAGCAACTGGGTCTCCCTCCTCCCGTGGGGGAGCGCTTTCCTGCAGCCATGCCTGATACCCATTATAAGTAATGAGCAAGTCGTAGTTCTTTAGGGGCAGGACCGTACCCTGTTCTCCATATTCCAAAAAGGCATACGTGCGGTTTTCTGCAAAGGCTTTTTGCAGAGGTTCTTCCATCCCCTCCACCAACGCATAGGCACGGCTCAGCAGGGGCCCAGCATTGCGGGGACCCTGTAAGGGAGACGGCCCCAGACACAGCGGCTCCGGGGGAAGTTCCTCACCCAGATTGTCAAGGGAGCCGTACACATCCTCAATAGCAAAGGGGGAGAAGCCCATGGCGTGGTGCTTGCCCAGCGCATAGAACAGGAAGGGCACTGCGTCCTGGGTGTTGCGTACCTCGGGGATAAACAAGGGATTACCGTTGACAGCAAACTCGTCGCATACTCTGTAATAGTCGTCCACGTAAATATCCGGCGAATGAATATCGATGACAGGAGCTGCCAAACGCCACATCCGGTGATTTTTGGCTACCGGACCGCCGCAGGGGTATTTACCGGGGATTCGGGGGAACTGATCCAGCCAGGCGTTGATGTACATGGGAAGGGAATATTCCGCCTTGCCGGCAGAGGCGATGACCTGCACGGCGTTGCCGTAGGTCCAAGCCATAAAGAATTCGGCGGCATCTTCGCCAAAGGCTTCTTCCCAGGTTCCGGAAACACCGAATTCCTCTGCCACCTTCTGAGGCACGGGGGCCTGAAAAGCTTTTTGAGAGGCAGCGCTGAAATCGTTGGGGGAGCCCAAAATGCCGATCTCATTTTCTACCTGCATCATGATGATGGTGTGATCTTCTCCATCAAACTCCCGGATATGAGCCATAAGAGCGGCAAATGCACGGGCATCGGCCTTTACGGCCTCCTCACAGGAGGGGGAAACAATATTCAGAGGCATCCCCCAAGGGTCCCGCACCCGGAAAAAGCGTTTTTGGTCCAGCTTGACCCAAGAGGGCACATAGGTGGAGATACCATTTTTCCACAGGCCGAACCACAGTGGTACCAGCCGTACCTTTTCCCGGCGGGCCTGTAAGATCAGGGTATCCACCAGGGAAAAATCAAATTTCCCCTCTTCCGGCTCCAAAAGCTCCCAACAAATGGGAAGCAGCACGGTATTCAGGTTCAGTTTGCGAAGTACCGGCCATACCCGGTGTTCCATATACTCCGGGCTGGAAGCACTGGAATTGTGCAGTTCCCCGCCCCGAGCCAGCCAGGGTTTGCCATCTACCAGCAGCTTCATTCCCGAAGATGTTTTTTCCAGCTTGGGCATAGTACTCATATAGTTTCCTCCCATACAAATATACTTGCCGTACACGGTCAGCCTTTCTGCCGTTCGGCCTTTGGTTTCAGAATAGCACGAACTGGGCGTAAGTGCAAGATGATATCTTAACTTTCTTTTAAAACAATATCCTCTAACTGGGGTTGCTAAAAATGTAAAAGAAAACCGAACCCAGCATATTGATACTTGGAGGCAAATGAAATCGCTGCGGGCAATACAGCTGTACGACCGTGCAGCATGGGATTTAGAAGAGTATTTCCATAGGTTAAGGGAGGACCAGATACTATATTTGATCCCTTGTGAGGAGATGACAGTGGAACAAGCCTTAAAAATTACAGGCGGAAAACGGCTGATTATACAGAGATGATCCATAAATGATGTCCCAGCGTTTATCCCCCGACTGCGCACCATGCAGAGCCGGGGGATATTTATTTAAAAAATCATATTGTTTTTGACCTAAAAATCACAAAACTGGAATTGATTTTTTCTTTTCACCCTGCTACAATGTCGGTGAATTTAAAATATTAGGGAGGGGTTTCTTTGACAAGATATGATAAAATCGCCCAAATGAAACCAGAACAGAAAAACCACTGGATCGAGATTCCTGAGCTGACCCCCTGGAATGAGCGGGTGTTTGCCGAGATTGCTGTGGCCGAGGAATTGAACCAAAAAGAGGGAGGAAAATACGACGAGCTGCTGGAGCAGGCAGTGGAATGCCTGTATCGTTCCCATGTGGAGCAGCACGCCTTGCCCGACAGCGTGTGTGAGGAAGCGGAAAAGATCCTGCTTCCCCTTAGCCCTGCCGCCAAGGCCCTAACCATGCACTGTGTGGCTCATGCCCATATCGACATGGACTGGATGTGGGGATACCATGAGACAGTGGACGTGTCCCTCAATACCTTCCGCACCATGCTGGACTTGATGAACGAGTATCCAGATTTTACCTTCTCCCAGTCGCAGGCCGCGGTATACCGTATTGCTGAGACCTACGATCCCGCCCTGTTTGAGGGCATCAAGCAGCGGATGCAGGAGGGCCGTTGGGAATTTGCCGGGTCCACCTGGGTGGAGTTGGACAAAAACCTGCCCAACCTGGAAAGCATGGCCCGGCATATCCTGTATACCCGCAAGTACTTAGGGGAGCATCTGGGGGTCTCCAAAAAAGATTTGCAGCTGGACTTCCATCCTGATACCTTTGGCCATGCTGCCAGTGTCCCCGAGATCATGGCGGCCGGCGGCATCCGCTGGTTCTACCACTGCCGCGGTCTGGACGGCCAGCAGCTCTACCGTTGGCGTGCCCCCTCCGGTGCGGAGGTCCTGGCCCTCAACGAACCGCTGTGGTATAACGACTGCATTCGGCCCATGTACCTGCATATCGTGCCCCAGTTCTGCTTCCGCTATGGGGTGCAGGATATGATGAAGATCTACGGTGTGGGCGACCACGGCGGCGGACCTACCCGCCGGGACATCGAGCGGATTCTGGAAATGCAGAAGTGGCCGGTGGCTCCCACCATCCGCTTCTCCACCTACCAGGAGTTCTTTAAGACGATTGAACCTTTCCGGGAGAATCTGCCGGTTCTTACCGGTCAGCTTGGTCCCACCTTTACCGGCTGCTACACTTCTCAGTCCCGTATGAAGAGCAACAACCGCATGGGAGAGGACCGGCTGTATGAAGCAGAGATGCTCTCCGCCTATGCGAACAAGCGGGCAGGCGGCGCTGATTTTACCCGCCAGTACCGCACTGCTTGGGAGAATGTTCTGTTTAACCAGTTCCACGACATCCTCCCTGGTTCCAACACCCCGGACTCCTGCCACCACGCTTTGGGTTCCTTTGAGGAGACCATGTCTGCGGTGATGGCTGGCGCTGGTTCTTCTCTGCGGTCTTTTGCTGCTGCCATCGATACCTCCGGATTCTCCACGCCCGATGACCCCATGACTTCCCGTTCTGAGGGCGGCGGCGTAGGTATGGATATGAGTGAAAAGGGTCGCTTCCACCTGCCAGGCACCGAGCGCGGCAGAGGCAAAACCCGTCTCATCCACTTGTTCAACCCCACCTCCTATCGCCGTAAAGGCGTGGTGGAATTCACCCTTTGGGATTGGCCCGGTGACCCTGACCGAATTCAGGCAAAGGACGTGCAGGGCAATACAGTCTCCTGCCGGGTAGCCGGCCAGAGCGATGCTGGTTGGAGCCATCAGCGCACCGATGTGCTGGCAGAGGCAGATGTACCTCCTATGGGTTATACCACGCTGGAGCTTAGCGAAGCGCCAAAAACCAGCTTCTGCTTTGCCGCTATGCCCCCGGACCCCCGTGTGACCCGTTACCGCGCCAATGTTCTGGAAAATGATCTGGTGCGTATCCAGTTTGATGACACCAACCTGTCTATCGTCTCCTGTTTTGATAAAGTGGAAGGTCGGGAACTTCTTTCCGCCCCTGCCGGGTTTGTGCTGTTCCACGAGCAGAAGGCCGAGGGAAAGGGTGTGCAGTCCGGTGGTAACGCTTGGGTAGAGGGTATCCTCACCCGTCCGGTAGATCTGCATGCTGCCGGTGTGGTCTCCCTGCGGGGACAAGAGCTGGAAGATAGCCTGCGCCGCCGTCTTCTCTATCAGATCGATTATAACGGTATGACAGTGGACGTGACAGCTTCTCTATATGATGGTTCCCCAGCCCTGCATCTTTCCGCCACCGTCAATGGACTGCCTATTGCCGACGGCACCGGTGTGCCCCACCTGAGTTTCCGCGCCCCGCTGGCGTACCCCCTCAGCCGTCTGCGCTGCGACCAGCAGATCGGCACCATGGACCGGGAACTGCAAGCCTTCCACGATGATTTTACCCGGAACTTTGTCTTTGGCGTACCCACTGCCGGAGAGCGGGGACTGGCTCTTCTTTCCGACTGCAAATACGGCTGCCGCGCCATGGATAATGCTTTGTATCTCTCCCTGCTGCGGGCTTCTTCCGGTCCCGACCGGTATCCCGAGGTGGGCGAGCGGGTGTTCCGCATTGGTTTGGCCCCTACTTGTGGTTGCGGTACGGCCCTGAAAGAGCTGGGCGAGGGCTTTGTCCACTGGGATCTGCCCTATGCCTCCAATACCGCCCATCCCGGTACGCTGCCCCTGGAAGAAAGCTGGTTCCAGGTGGAAGGGGACGCGGTGGTCTCCGGCGTCAAGTTAGCGGAGGAGGGAGATTCCCTAATTCTCCGTGTAGCCAACGCCCATACAGAGAAGGGAACGGAGGTCTGCCTGCGCTTCTCCTTCCCGGTAGAGGCCGCCGCCCTCACCGATTTGGCAGAGGAACCCCTTTCCTCTCTGCCGGTGGAAGAGAACAGCCTGCACCTTTCCCTGCTGCCTGGGCAGGTGGTAACGGTGTCTGTCCACTGATTTTGAGCTAAGAACAAAGATCCCGCCGTTGGGAAAACAAAAATGCTGGATATGGTTGGTTTTCCATCCATATCCAGCATTTTTATGCTTTCTTTGTGCTTTCTTTACTCAATAAATAGGAGGGCTATACTTGGCGCAGACAAAGTTCCAGTTCGTATACACCGCCAGCATGCGGTATGATGTTTCCTGTTGGCTCAAAGCCGTTGCGTTCATAGAGCCTCTTCGCTCCGTCATTGGTGCTGAGAATCCATAGCGAGGGGGATTCTGCGCATTTTTCAACAGCAAACAGAAGCAGCTGCGTTCCGTATCCTTTGTTCTGCTCATCGGGTAAAACATAAAGGTTTTCAATGAGGCTGCCGCGAACCGAGACAATTCCCACGGGTTTCTGGTCGATCAGCATATAAAGCTGGGCCCCTTTTGCAATTTCTGCTTCCAGATAGCTTTTTTGCCGTTCGGGGGTATGGATTGCCAGAAACTCTGGGGAACAAATTTGTTTGTGGGATTCCTTCCAGCTTTCAGAATGGATAATCGCGGCCTGCATTATATCCCCTTGGGTAACCTGTTTTATCATATTCATGACCTTTCCAATTCCTATTTCATAGGTTCACGCTGTCAGGCGGGATCTTTGGTAAAAAAAGTTGCTCCGGCTGTTACGCTTCGCCGTAGATTCCTTGGACGGAGACTTCTCCGGAATTGATAATCAGCTCACTGCCGTTGGACTGGCGTACAATAAGTTCGCCGGTATCGGTAATATCCTCTGCAATGCCGGAAAGGCGGATATTTCCCCGCTGGGTGCTCACCGGTTTGCCGATGGTCACACAGTTTTCCCGGTATTCTGCCAGTACCGCGCCGGTGCCTTTTTCTTCCTGCCGTTGAAGGAGCTCCTCCATCTCTCGGAGAATGGCTTGCAGCACGGTGGCCCGGGACCACTTTTTGCCGGTGGAAAGATAGAGAGAGGTCGCCTTCCAGGCGATGTCTTCCGGGAAGCTCTCGGTGTTGACATTGACTCCAATGCCGGGGATCACATACTCCACGCTTTCCATTTCCGCTGCCATTTCGGTTAAGATGCCGCACACCTTTTTTCCTTCAATGACCACATCGTTGGGCCATTTGATCTGAGCCGGCAGACCGGTGAGGGCGTGGATAGCACGGGATACTGCCAAACCGGCAAACAGGGTCAGATTGGTTACCTGCTCCGGAGTGGCGTTGGGGCGCAGGAGCAAGGTGAACCACAGGCCGGTTTTGGGAGGGGATTTCCACACGCGGCCCAAACGCCCTTTACCTCCGGTTTGTTCCTCCGCCACAAAAACACTGCCGTGGGGGGCGCCTTCTTGGGCGCGGCGCTTGGCTTCATTATTGGTGGAATCCACGCTTTCCATGGTGTAGATTCGGGTGACCAGAGAGCCGGTAAGGCCGCTTCGGATGGCTTCTTCGGTGAGGATGTCCGGGCAAGAAACAAGGCGGTACCCTTTTCCAGTCACAGAATCGATCTCATATCCCTGTTCCCGCAGGGCGGTAATAGCCTTCCACACCGCCGCCCTAGAAATATCCAGCTGCTCGCTAAGAGCCTCGCCCGAGAGATAGCCTCCATTTTCCTGTAAAGCCCGCAGGGCTTTTTCTTTTGTGCTCATACTGTCACGTCCTTTACCGGGTTTGCTGCTATTATACCGTCTTTTTAAAGGAAAGAAAAGAGCGCGGCATCAAGAAATA
Organism: uncultured Clostridia bacterium; assembly: GCA_944380795.1. Taxonomy (GTDB): domain Bacteria; phylum Bacillota; class Clostridia; order Oscillospirales; family Acutalibacteraceae; genus Heritagella_A. The sequence continues at coordinate 28,918 of CALWIS010000023.1, forward strand.
TTTTTTTATAATTCTTGTAAGCCGTTGCAACTCGTCTGAGAAAGAGATAAACTAATTGCTATGCGCATAAAGCGAAGTGCTTCATGTACAGGAAAATTTTGATAGGGAGAGGATCGCCATGTTGTTTGAATGTGAATTGTCTTCCCAGGTGCTGCACACGGCAGCCCGGGTGTTTGTTATCCTTCCGGAGTTGAAAACTTCTCCGGAAGGTGGGATATTACCGGCGGCAGAGCAAAAGTTCCCTGTGTTGTATCTGTATCATGGCGGCTATGATGATGGAAGCTGCTGGGTGCGCCGAACCAATATTGAGCGGTACGCCACTGAGAAGGGGTTGGCAGTCGTAATGCCCTCCGCAGGGAACAGCTACTACACCGATGCCGGTGTGGGACGGGAGTATTTTACTTTTATTTCCCAAGAACTTCCCCAGCTGGTACGGGGAATTTTCCCTCTCTCTGATAAGCGAGAGGAAAATTTTGTGGCCGGACTTTCTATGGGCGGCTATGGTGCTTTTAAGATGGCCCTTACCTTCCCGGAACGTTTTGGTGCTGCGGTCTCCATGTCCGGTGTGCTGGATATCGTTCGCCGAGCCTGCCATCCTGCTCCAGGGGACACGGCTGTCATCGATTTTAAAGGTATTTTTCTGCAGGGACGCACATTGGAGGGGACAGATGACGATCTCTTTGCTTTATTGAAAAAACATTCCCCCGAAGAATTCCCCCGGCTCTATGCCTGCTGTGGGTTGGACGACCGTTTTCTGGAGGATAATCGGCGCTTCTGCTCTTTGGCACAGGAGCAAGGGGTCAAGGTGGATTATGAAGAGGCCCCCGGGGATCACGAATGGGATTTTTGGGAGTGTCATATCCGCAAGGCGTTGGACTGGATGCTCCCGGAGCCCCATTCTGCCTTATAAATTTGATGATTTGGCTTATGTCAGAGAAAAGGGTCGTTTGGGTATTGTTTTGAGCAATCTCTACAAATTGTTAGAATGCTCTTTACATACACAACATGTTGTATTATAATGAGTACTGTTCCCATTCCGGTGAATCCGCCGGCAGCGGGAAAGTTCGGGGCGTTCTCGGGCAAGCTACAGTAGAAGCCTGGACTTGAAGGAGTATCAGCAAGGAGGAAACCGGAAGTGGTTCAGCAAAAGACCAGTGGTGTAAAAACGATCATCAAACGCAACGGGGCCAAGGTTCCGTTCGATTCCAATAAGATCCGCAATGCAATTTTAAAGGCCAATGTCCACACCCCAGGAGAGAAGATGTCGGAAGACAAGCTGGACGAGATCACACTGTTGGTGGTGGCGGTGTATGACCAGGCAGGGATTACCCCTACTGTGGAACAGGTGCAGGATACCGTGGAAGAAAAGCTTATCGAGTTTGACCTTCCGCAAACTGCCAAAGCCTATATCCTGTATCGTGCTGAGCACCAGAAGATGCGGGAAATGGACGCCAACCTGATGAAGATCTACGAAAACCTCACTTTCCGCCCCAGCGCGGATGTAGATCTGAAGCGGGAGAACGCCAACATCGATGCCGATACCGCCATGGGCACCATGTTGAAATATGGTTCCGAGGGTGCTAAGGCTTTTTATGATGAATATGTGATTCCTCGGGAGATCGCGGAAGCCCATCAAAACGGCGATATCCATATCCACGATAAGGACTTTTACGCCCTGACAGAGACCTGCTGCCAGATCAATCTGCTGAAGCTGTTCCATAACGGCTTTTCCACGGGTCATGGATATCTGCGGGAGCCCAATGATATCCGCAGCTACTCTGCACTGGCCTGTATCGCCATTCAGGCTAACCAGAACGAGATGCACGGCGGCCAGAGCATTCCCAATTTTGACTACTGCATGGCCCCCGGTGTAGCAAAGTCTTACCGCAAGCTTTACTTTAAAGCTTTGACCCAGTATTTGCAGCTCCACGAAAACCTCAGTCATGAGGACGCTCAAGCACTGGTGGCTGCTATCCGTCAGGATCTCGGGTCTGATATTACCCTCAGCGGTTCAGAGGCATACGGCAAAGAATTGGTGAAATACCTTCCTGTTCACCAGCAGGAGGGCGGTTACCAGACCATTTATGCGCAGACAGTAGAGGATGCGCACCGTTATGCCTGCGAAACGGCTTGGGATGAGACAGACAGTGCCACTTATCAGGCAATGGAAGCTCTGGTGCATAATTTGAACACCATGAACTCCCGTGCCGGTGCCCAGGTTCCCTTTAGTTCGTTGAATTACGGCACCGATACCAGTGAAGAAGCCCGCATGGTCATCCGTAACCTGCTGCTGGCTACGGAAGCTGGTTTGGGAGATGGAGAGACCCCGATTTTCCCAGTGCAGATCTTTAAGGTAAAGGAAGGGGTCAACTACAATCCCGGCGACCCCAACTACGACTTGTTCAAGCTGGCTATCCGGGTATCGGCCAAGCGATTGTTCCCCAACTTCAGCTTTTTGGATGCCCCCTTTAATCTGCAGTACTATAAGCCCGGTGATTACGACAGCGAAGTGGCCTACATGGGCTGCCGTACCCGCGTGATGGGCAATACCTACGATCCCAGCCGGGAAGTGACCTGTGGCCGTGGTAACTTGAGCTTCACTTCTATCAACCTGCCCCGCCTGGGTATTGAAGCCCGTGGGGATATTAAAAAGTTCTACGAACTGTTGGATGACCGCATTGACTTGGTGATCGAACAACTGCTGCACCGGTTTAAGATCCAGTGCAGCAAGAAAGTGTACAACTACCCCTTCCTGATGGGTCAAGGCGTGTGGATCGACTCCGAAAAGCTTGGCCGGGATGACACGGTAGCAGAGGTGCTGAAGCATGGCACCCTGAGTATCGGTTTCATCGGTTTGGCAGAAACGTTGAAGGTTCTTACGGGTAAGCATCACGGCGAAAGCGCCGAAAGCCAGAAGCTGGGCCTGGAGATCATTGGCCATATGCGCAAGCGTATGGATGATGAATCCGAAAAGACCCGTCTGAATTGGAGCCTGCTGGCTACCCCCGCTGAGGGCCTGAGCGGACGCTTTGTAAGCATCGATGCCAAAAAATACGGTAAAATTCCTGGTGTTACCGACCGGGAGTATTATACCAACTCTTTCCATGTGCCGGTGTATTACCCCATCAGTGCTTACCGTAAAATCCAGCTGGAGGCACCTTACCATGCGTTGACCAACGCAGGCCACATCAGTTATGTGGAAATGGACGGCGATGCCTGCAAGAATCTGGATGCCTTTGAGAGTGTGATCCGCTGCATGAAGGAGGCGGGCATCGGCTATGGTTCCGTAAACCATCCCGTGGATCGTGACCCGGTGTGCGGTTACAACGGCATTATCGGAGAAGTGTGCCCCCGCTGCGGACGCCGTGCTGGGGAATCCGTAAGCCGCGAAAAGCTGGATGAATTGCGGAAGAAATACCCCAATGTTCCCCAGTATCACTGTGATTGCTGACAAAATGATAAATTTCCTAAAAATAGAAACAATAAGAATAAAACGATAAAAAACTAAGGAGATATGCGCTATGACTGAAATGAGAAACCATAACGAAGAAAAGGCAATTGGCGAGGGCGTGGGCTTTGAGCGTATCCGCCGGATCACTGGCTACCTGGTAGGTACCACCGACCGTTGGAACAATGCGAAGCGTGCTGAGGAGCATGACCGTGTGAAGCACACCATTGGCAGACAGTAAAATCAACGAAGCAGGGCTGAGAGATTGGCCCTGCTTTTTTTAAAACTGATTTGTGGAAGATAGGAAAAGAAAATTTACAAAATTCGTTGTACTTGCTGGAAAAAGCGTGTATAATAATTGCAATAGTGCGCTAAAGCGTGAAAAAAGAAATTATCTGGCAGGAGGTACACTATGTATCAGGATATGATGGATACCATTGGGTTTGTTTCCGCATATGACCCCGAGGTAGGGGAGGCCATGGATCTGGAGCTGGGCCGCCAGCGCCGGAATTTGGAACTCATCGCCTCTGAAAATATTGTTTCTCCAGCAGTCATGGCTGCTATGGGAAGTATCCTCACCAATAAGTACGCAGAGGGCTATCCAGGAAAGCGGTATTATGGCGGCTGCCAGTATGTGGATATTGTGGAGGAGATCGCCAGAAAACGTGCCTGCCAGCTTTTTGGCGCAGATCACGCCAATGTGCAGCCTCATTCCGGTGCACAAGCGAACATGGCGGTTTATTTCGCCCTGTTAAAGCCCGGTGATACAGTAATGGGCATGAATCTTGCCGAGGGCGGTCACCTGACCCACGGTTCCCCGGTGAATATGTCCGGTAGTTACTTTAACTTTGTGCCTTATGGAGTAGACCCGGAGACCCACTATATCGACTATGAGAAGCTCCGCGCACAGGCCATGGAGGTAAAGCCCAAGATGATCGTGGCCGGCGCCAGCGCTTACCCCAGAGTTATCGATTTTGAAAAGCTCCGTGCTATTTGTGACGAATGCGGCGCTTACCTGATGGTGGATATGGCCCATATTGCCGGATTGGTGGCAGCGGGGCAGCATCCTAACCCGGTGCCGTGGGCAGATGTGGTGACCACTACTACCCATAAGACCCTGCGCGGCCCCAGAGGCGGTTTGATTCTCTGCAAAGAAGAATACGCCAAGGCGATTGATAAGGCGATTTTCCCCGGCACCCAGGGCGGTCCGCTGATGCACATCATCGCGGGCAAGGCGGTATGCTTCGGTGAGGCCCTCAAGCCTGAATTCAAGGAGTACGGCCGCCGTATTGTGGAAAACGCTCAGGCGCTGGCCAATGGTCTTACGTCCCGTGGGCTGAAACTGGTGTCCGGCGGCACCGATAACCACCTGATGCTGTTGAACCTCACCGGCATGGAACTCACCGGCAAGGAGCTGGAGCACCGTCTGGACGAGGTATATATTACCGCCAATAAGAACACTGTACCCAACGAGCAGCGCAGCCCCTTTGTCACCAGCGGCGTGCGCCTGGGTACCCCGGCTGTTACTACCCGCGGCCTGAATGCAGAGGACATGGATGTCATCGCCCAGTGTATCTCCATGGTGGTGGAGGACTTCGACGCCAATGCCGACAAGGTGCGGGAGATGGTGAACGGTCTGTGCGCCAAGTATCCCCTGTATTGCTGAGTGCATGAACTGGAAGCAGCGCGCATAAAAATAAAACGGTACGTGGGTTAGCTTTTTCGTATGGGAAGCTTACCGTCGCGAATTGTACGCGTGGAAAAAGCTGAAAATTTTCACCTGGTTTTCCCGCGAATATAAAATTTTCGTCCGCCTTTTATAAAAGGTGGTAGGAGTCCAGAGGGCAACGCCCTTTGGCCGCTCTCCGCAGAGAGCGGAACACTTTAACCTGAAAAGCGCATTTTTGGTGGTGAATTGAAAAATGTTCCGGGGGAACATTTTTCAATAGGCCCCTTTTCGCAAGAAAAAAGGGGCCTGTTTCCTTAAATTTCCGGAAAGGAGGTGCTGCGGTGGCAGCCCCATTTGCGGACCGTATCCGCCCTAAAACACTGGATGAGGTGGTGGGCCAGCGCCATTTACTGGCGCCGGGGAAAGCCCTGCGCAGCATCATCGAATCCGGTGAAATTCCCAATATGGTGTTTTATGGCCCCTCGGGAGTGGGGAAAACCACGGTAGCTTCCATTATCGCCAAAAACACCCATAAACGGCTGTGCAAGCTTAACGGCACCACCGCTTCCACAGCGGATATCCGAGAGGTTATTGCCAGCACCAATACATTGGAAGGCATCAATGGCGTACTCTTGTACTTGGATGAGATCCAGTACTTCAATAAAAAACAGCAGCAAACCCTGCTGGAGTTTATCGAAAACGGGAGTATCACACTGATTGCCTCCACTACTGAGAATCCCTATTTTTACGTTTATAACGCCATCCTTAGCCGTTCCACGGTGTTTGAGTTCAAGCCGGTGGAAAGCGCCGATGTGATTCCGGCAGTAGAACGGGCTTTTTCCCTGTTGGAAGAAGAGCAGGAAGAACCGCTTTCTCGAGAAGACGGTGTGAGCGAGTACATCGCTTCTGCCTGCGGCGGGGATGTGCGTAAGGCTATGAACGCCGTGGAGCTGTGCTGCCTTTCTGCCCAGAAGGAAGAAGGAGTGCGGGTGGTTTCCATGGAGCTGGCCCGAGAATTGACCCAGCGCAGCGCCATGCGATATGATAGGGAGGGCGACGAGCATTACGACATTATCTCCGCCTTTCAAAAATCCATGCGGGGCAGCGATCCCGATGCCGCCATCCACTATCTGGCACGGCTGCTGGTGGCCGGAGACCTGGCTTCTGCCTGCCGCCGGTTGATGGTGTGCGCCTGTGAGGATGTGGGCCTTGCTTGGCCCCAAATCATTCCCATTGTGAAGGCTGCGGTGGATGCCGCCATGATGGTGGGATTGCCGGAGGCGCGACTCCCGCTGGCAGACGCGGTGGTTTTAGTGGCTACCGCTCCCAAATCCAATACTGCCCATAACGCCATTATCGCGGCGATGGAGGATGTAGAAAAGGGGAAGGTGGGGAGCATTCCCCGGCAGCTGCAAAACAAACACTATGACAGCGCAGAGGTGGAGAAGAAGGGGCAGTTCTACAAGTATCCCCACGATTATCCCAATCGTTGGGTAGACCAGCAGTATTTGCCGGATATTTTAAAGGATACCCGGTATTATGAATACGGTGATAATAAAAATGAACAAGCGTTCCGGGCCTATTGGGAAAAGATCAAGGGCCGGAGTTAAGCATTTTTGGAGGTGGAGCTTTTGGAACCCAATATTTTGCGGACTTTATCTTATGGAATGTATGCCATTGGTGTGAAGGGAAACAGTGGCCCTTCCGCCTGTATCGTCAATACGGTAATGCAGGTGACCAATACCGCCCCGCTGATGATTACCCTGAGTATGAGCCGGGATAATTACAGCTGTCAGTGCATCAAGGAGCACAAGCTGTTTACTGTGGCGGTACTGTCGGAGGATACCTCCGGCGCAGTGGTGGGAGCCTTGGGCTTTACCTCTGGGAAGAATGGGGGAAAGCTCTCCAATATCCGCCACAAGGTGCTGCGGGAAGGTGTGCCGGTGATTCGGGAAAATATCTGCTGCTGGTTTTTGTGCCGCATGGTAGATTGTATGGAAAGTCCCACCCATACCCTATTTTTAGCAGAGATCATTGCTGGCAGCGAGCACACCCGGCGTAAGCCCATGACCTACGATTATTACCGGCAGGTCATCAAGGGTGGAGTGCCGAAAAATGCCCCGGTCTACCAGCCTTTACGCCCGGCGGATGAGGGGAATGATGGGGAGATGCTGGTGTGTACTGTATGCGGATATCTGTATAACGACCCTGATGTTTCCTTTGAGGAACTCTCCGATGATTGGGTATGCCCCATTTGCGGAATGCCTAAATCGGCGTTTGTGAGGAAATAAGTTTGTAGATAAAAGCTCGCCTTTCGGCTTGTAATAGCCGGAACCCGGGCTTTTGTTGCGGAAAGGCATTTTCCGCGGAATAAAAAACAGGAAAGAGGAAAAAGAATGGCAAAACGAATTATTCAGGTAAATGAAAGGCCGCCGCTGGGGCAGGCCATTCCCCTGAGCATCCAGCATATGTTCGCTATGTTCGGCGCATCGGTGCTGGTTCCCACTTTGTTTCACATCGACCCTGCTATTGTACTGCTGATGAACGGCCTCGGCACTTTGTTCTTTATTTTCATTACGAAAGCAAAAGCTCCGGCTTATCTGGGTTCCAGCTTTGCCTTTATCGCACCGGCACTGCTGGTCATGGGGCAGCATGGCTCCCCCTATGTGGAAAATCCCAATCTCACCACCCCCACGGCGGAGCAGCTGGCCCAGCACATGGATGCGTTCTCCTATGCCCAGGGTGGTTTTGTAGCAGTAGGCGTGCTGGGCTGTGTGCTGGCCCTTATCATTTGGAAGTTCGGTTCTCGGTGGATTGACATTATTCTCCCACCGGCAGCCATGGGCCCGGTGGTGGCTCTTATCGGCTTGGAATTGGCGGGCAATGCCGCCAGCACCGGCGGTATGGTGGTCACTGAGGGTTCGGTAGACCCCAAAAATATTGCCGTGTTTGTGGTGACTTTATGTGTTGCGGTGTTCGGTTCCATCCTGTTCCGTAAATTCTTTGGCGTCATCCCCATTTTGATTGCCATTGTGGCAGGGTATGTGACTGCCGCTTGCCTGGGGATGATTGATTACACCGCTATCCAGCAGGCAAATGTGCTTTCTCTGCCAAAGTTCCAGTTGGCTAAGTTCGATATGAACGCGATTCTCACCATGATTCCTGTGCTGCTGGTGATTGCTTCCGAGCATATCGGGCATCAAATTGTCACCGGCAAGATCGTGGGCCGCGATCTGCTGAAAGACCCGGGCCTGCATCGTTCCCTGCTGGGCGACAATATTTCTACGGCAGTTTCCGGCTTGATCGGCTCGGTGCCCACCACTACTTATGGCGAGAACATCGGTGTTATGGCCATGACCAAGGTGTACAGTGTGTGGGTCATCGGCGGCGCCGCAGTGCTCTCTGTAGTGTGCGGCTTTATCGGCAAGTTTTCTGCCCTTATCTCCACCATCCCCGGCCCGGTGATTGGAGGCATCTCCTTCTTGCTGTATGGTATGATCGGTGCTTCTGGTCTGCGTATCTTGGTGGATTCCAAGGTGGATTATGGCCGCGCCAGAAATCAGGCCCTCACCGCTGTGGTATTTGTCACCGGCCTTTCCGGCATCACTGTGAACCTGGGGAACATCCAGCTTACCGGCATGGTGCTGGCCTGTGTAGTGGGCATGATTATGGGCCTGTGCATGTATATCATAGACCGGTTCCATCTGGCCAATGATTATGAAGAAGACGACAAAGCGGAATAAAGAACTTGACAAAAAACCGGCTTGGTAACCACCAGGCCGGTTTTTCGTTTGCTTCAGTTGCTGATAGAAGGCAAGTTGCTCAGGTTATCGGTTTCGGTACCGTCTGGCAAAGAGCGCAGGTATTCGGTGCCATTTCGCACAGCTACAGCAACCCCCCGAATCCCGCCTGCTTTTGCCAGAGCCACGCCTTCCCGCTTGGTAAGGATCTCACCGTTGGCTAGTTCATATCCCTCTACACGACCGGAATTCTTGACCAGCCGGGTGATGCGTTGGGCATCAGGCTTGGGGACCGGTGTTACCAGATTGATGTTTTCAGGAAGACCTCCGGAAGATCTTTTACGTTTACTCACAGGGTATACCTCCGTTTCGATTTGAGTTGACACTGTTTATTGTGCCGGGAATGCAGAAAACTATGCAGGAAAAGCCCGGTTTTGAGGGAAAAGTTGACAACTGCAGGGATATAGGTTATATTGAAGTGAGTACACCCCAGCCGCAAAAGACGGCGGGTATGATTTATGAAAGAGGGATCTCCATGTGTAAGATAGACGAGGGGAAACGGCAGTCGAATTGCGTAAAGATCGGGATGCGGATCCACCATCTCATGCATATGCGAAAAATTTATGTGCAGGATCGTACCGGTGGGGAAGAGGCATATCCAGGGCAATACCCTATTTTAGCTTATGTGGCAGACCATAAAGGCTGTACCCAGGTAGAGGTGGCGGACGCCATGATGACCTCTGCTTCTTCGGTGGCGCTTTCCACTAAGCGGCTGCAAAAGATGGGGCTGCTAGAAAAGCAGGTGGATGAAAATAACCTGCGCTGTAAGCATCTTTCTGTTACCGAAGAGGGCTGGCAGACGGCAAGACGTTTTCATGAAGCACATATGCTGTTTGACGAGGCTTCCTTAAAGGGCTTTACCGATGAAGAGATGGAGCTGTTAGCCAGCTTTTTGGAGCGGATGTTAGGAAATGGACAGAAAGAGCTGGGAATTGACGATTGGAAAGAGTCTCTCTTCTCCCTGAAACGCCCCAAAGAGTAATATTGGAGAGTACGTGTTGTCAAGGCGAATTTTTATGGCATCATTCCGCAGTATGGATATTTGAAAATAACTTTGCATAAGGAAACAAAATCCCGTTCTGGTTTCATCACCGGAGCGGGATTTTTGGCACTTCGTAACTTTACTCTTTTTTAATATTTTCTTTACAAACGAAGCAAATTCCTTCAAAAAACTTGAAATTTGACGAAATACTGCCAACTTTGGCCCTGTAGCTAAATCATATTCCCATATTTCTTTAAATTTCCCGATTTCTCTTGCAATCGCCGTTTTTTGTGATATAATTACCAGTGGAATCACTGTTTCCGAGGGGAGACAGATAAAATCACTTTCAGGAGGTGGCGTGCGTGAAACCTGACCCGCTTAGTAGAAGGACCAGTATAACATTAGAAAATTTTCAATGGACGCAGTGCGCCGCCCGAAAGGATTGGCGCATTTGCAGCAGCGCCCGCAGATAAACCGAGAGGCAGCGTCTCTTTGCGGGTGACTCCCAACAAAAGGAGAGATGTGCAAATGGTGACCTATTACAAGACCATTGACGGATTTATCTGCCCTCTGGAGGCAGCAGAGGCTGGGTGCTGGATCAATTGCATCAATCCCAGCGAAGAGGAAATCAATAGCCTTATTCAGGAGTATTCCATTGAGCCGGATTTTTTCCGTGCTGCTATGGACGAAGAGGAATCTTCCCACTTGGATAATGAGGATGGAAACACCTTGGTGATTTTGGATATTCCTGTGGTGGAAATAGAGGACGAACAGCTCACTTATTATACCCGGCCTTTAGGTATTATTATTACCGAAAAAAATGTAATCACTGTCTCGGTTCACGAGAACCCCATTTTGGATGAATTTGCAGAAGGCTTGGTGAAGAATGTAAAAACCAACCTCAAGACCCATTTTACCCTGCATCTTATGCTCCGAATTGCCGGTCGGTATTTGCAGTATCTGAAGCAGATTGACAAGATCAGCAATCAGGTGGAGCGGGAACTGCGGAAATCCATGAAGAACGCAGAGCTTATCCAACTGCTGGAAGTGGAAAAGTCCCTGATGTATTTTTCTTCTTCCTTAAAGGCTAACGAGATCACCATTGAGAAGATCATGCGGGGCCGTGCGTTGCGGCTGTATGAGGAGGATCAAGACCTGCTGGAGGATGAGCTCATTGAGATCAAGCAGGCTATTGAGATGTCCAGTATCCACCTGAACATCCTTTCTGGTACCATGGACGCCTTCGCTTCCATTATTTCCAACAACCTGAATATCGTCATGAAGGTGTTGGCCTCCATTACTCTGATTATCTCTATCCCCACGGTTATCTCGGGTATTTACGGTATGAATGTGGATTACCTGCCCTTTGCTAACTTCTGGTTCCCGGTGGGGGTGGCGGCCTTCTTTATGGTGGTTGCCTTCTTTATCCTCAAAAAGAAGCAGATGATCTAAAGCGGAGGTCATATGGATGATCGAGATCCGATATGTAGACAGTTTGGATAAGCCCTTTTGGTACCGGCTGGACCGGCATTTGCCGAAACAGGAATTTGAGAGCAAAGTGCGTACTAGGCAAGGATATGTCCTTTTAGAGTCAGGAATTCCTATTGGTCTGCTGCGATACCACTTGTTTTGGGACAATACTCCTTTTTGCACCATGCTGATAATAGAAGAGGCATATCGGAGGAAAGGGTATGGAAAGCAACTCATGGAGCATTGGGAAGCCGATATGAAAGCCCAAGGATATAGAATGCTATTGACTTCTACCCAGGTTGATGAAAGTGCCCAGCATTTTTATCGGAAGTTGGGCTACAAGGATTGCGGCGGACTTATGATCGACATTCCCCCATACGCACAGCCTATGGAACTGTTTCTCATAAAAGCTATTTTATAAATTTATAGTATCAGCCCCCTTTTGTCCGGTAAAATCTGGGCAGAAGGGGGCTTTATAATTTTGTTATGGTAGACAACAAATCCCCGGATGCGCTTTCCGCTTGAGAAAGTACATCCGGGGATTTTATCTTATCTTAATGCAAATACTGCTTATGCAAAAGGATTCTCGTCCTTGTACAGCATACCCTTGGGCTGGTTGAAGGCAATGTCCTCTACACCCAGATAGTTGAAGATGGTGTACAGAGCCTTACCCACATGGCCGAAGGCCACAGCGCCGTGATGGGGATACCGTTTGCTGATGAGCACATGGCGGTAGAAACGGCCCATCTCGGGGATAGCGAAGATGCCGATACCACCGAAGGAGCGGGTAGCCACAGGCAGGACCTCGCCCTGTGCAATGTAGCTGTGCAGGGTGCCGTCAGCAGCGCTCTGCAGACGGAAGAAGGTGATCTGGCCAGCTGCAATATCGGCTTCCAGAGTGCCGCGGGTGAAGTCGGGATCTCCGCCGCTTTCCAGCAGACGATTCTGGATCAGCTGATATTTAATAGCGCGGTCATCGCACAGCTTGCAGATGGGGGTGTTGCCGCAGTGGAAGCCCATGAATACATCGGTGGGACCATAGTTAAACTTGCCCTTGATGTCGGCCTCATACAGGTTGGCGGGCACGGAGTTGTTGATGTCCAGCAGGGTCACAGCGTCGCCGGTCACGCAGGCGCCGATGTACTCGCTCAGTGCGCCGTAGATGTCCACTTCGCAGGCCACGGGGATACCCTTGGCAGCCAGACGGGAGTTGACATAGCAGGGCTCAAAGCCAAACTCGCTGGGGAATGCGGGCCAGCACTTGTCAGCGAATACCACATAGTCGCGGGCGCCCGTGTTCTGCTCTGCCCAAGCCAGCAGGGTCAGCTCAAACTGTGCCATACGGGGCAGCAGGTCGGGATACTGGTTGCCCTTCACGCCCAGCTCTTCGGCCATCTCCTTAACGATTGCATCAATGCGCTCGTCGTTGGCGTGTGCACGGTAAGCCACCAGCAGATCCAGCTCGCTGTTTTCCTGAATCTCTACGCCCAGGTCATACAGGGGCTTGATGGGGGCGTTGCAGGCGAAGAAGTCCTGGGGACGGGGGCCGAAGGTGATGATCTTCAGGCCAGCCAGGCCGATAAGGGTGCGGGCCACAGGAACGAAATCTGCGATCATGTCTGCGATCTCGTCGGCGGTGCCCACCGGATACTCGGGAATAACAGCCTTGAGCTTGCGCAGGCCCAGGTTGTAAGAGCAGTTCAGCATACCGCAGTAAGCGTCACCGCGGCCGTTGATAAGGTCGTCGCCGTGCTCTTCGGCAGCAGCCACATACATCACAGGGCCGGTGAACTCTTTGGCAATGAGGGTCTCGGGGGTCTCGGGACCAAAGTTGCCCAAAAAGACCACCAGTGCATTACATCCGGCAGCCTTTGCCTCAGCAACGGCAGCCAGCATATCCTTTTCGTTTTCCACAGTTTTCTTGATCTCTACGATCTCGCCGCCCTTTGCGCTGTAAGCCTTCACAATGTCGGCACGGCGTCTTTCGGAGAGGGAGATAACAAAGCAGTCACGGCTGACGGCAATAATGCCCAGCTTGACCTGAGGGATGTTGTTCATGGGAGTTCCTCCTTACAGAAATGATGGCTGTCCAGTGACAAATATGGTGGGTCCGGTCAGAAACATTGCCTAAAATATGTACGGACAACCTCTATTACCATAATCATACTTCAAAACCGGAGAATTTGCAACAGTTTTCAAAAAAATGTCTGATAAAAATCCCCAAGTGTCTGGTAAAGAAAAAGAAAAACCGAAGACAGCAGGGAGGATGTCTCCGGAAACTAGTGAATTGTACGTACAAATAAATTCAATTTGCCTGTGCTTCCTTCTGGTCCCATACCAACAGAAAGAACACTAATCCCAGCAAGACGCAGCAGCTCCATACGGCACCAGTGCCGAGGAATCGGGAGGAGAGGGCACCTGCGGCAGCGCCTACGCAGAACATTCCAATGATGATGAGGTATCGCAGGCACTTTTTCAGGGATTCCCACTCCTTGCCAAAAAGGAAGGCAGAAAAGTTGTCCGCGGCAGAGCGCAGGTTGCCGGTACACATGGTGGTGGCGTAGGGCAGGCCCTTGGTTTTTCGAAAGCTCTGCACTTGTACCGAGCAGATAAAGGAGATGGTCACGTTCACCACTGCGTCGGGCACAGAAAGGGGGAGAAACCCAATGACTGCCAATAAGAAAATTTCCAACAGCAAGATCATATGCTGCCATTGCAGAAATTTCCGCCCGGAAAAGCGCCGCTTAATACTCTCTGTCAGCAGTACTCCTAAAAAGAAAGCAATCACAGGGATGAAATAATATAAGGCAGCGGAAAAGTCGAAGTCAGCCAGCTTTACGGCCATGAGCACCAAATTTCCCGTTTGAGCGTTGGCGAACACGCCGCCCCGTAAGGTGTAGGTGTAGGTATCCAGAAAGCCGCCGGACAGGGCCAGCATGACCCCTACAATGAGGGATTCATGGGCTAGGGTGTCCTCCCGCCAAAGGGTCAGCTTCATAAGTCGTCCCCCTTCTGCTCGGTTTGGGGGATTGCGCCGCTTTCCCACAGCCGGCGGCACTGCTCCTGCCCTTGCCGGTAGAGGGAGTCCAACCTTTCACGGTTCTTCTCGAAACGGCTCAGGGTGATGGGGGCTTCCGGTGCGATGACGGTAGCCCGGCCCTCTTGTTCCAGCTGGAAAAGAAGCTCCCGCTCCCGGGCATAGGCTTCATGACGGGTATCCAACGCATGGGCCATCTGGGGATATTTGCGGAACACTCGGTGATAAACTGCGCCAAAGCTTTCGGGAGATTTCACATAGCTTCTATCCCGGGTGAGCACCACAACCAGATAATCGCAGCCCTTTTCCAGCGCCCGCTCCACCGGGATGGGGGCCGAAGTGCCGCCGTCCAGATACCGGTGGCCCTGATATTCCACCACAGGGGAGAACACGGGGATAGACGCGGAAGCCGACAGCAAGGTACAGTCATGGTATAGGGACTCTTTAGAAAAGAACACCGGTTTTCCCGTGTCTACATCGGTCACGCCAATTTCGTATTCTATGGGGGAGGCCAGCATGGCATCGTAATCGTAGGGGTCCAGATGGTCGGGTACCGTCTCAAAGATAAACTTCATGCCAAACAAGGAGCCGGTGGTAAGATAGTTCCGAAAGCTTAAATACCGTTTGTCCCCCAGGTAATCCATATTGGTACGGTAGGCTCTCCCACGCTGTCCGCTGACAAAGGAGGCGGCATGACAGGCCCCGGCGGATACCCCAACCACATAGTCGGGGGCCCAATGCTCTGCCATGAGGGTATCCAGCACCCCGGCTGTATAGAGGCCGCGCATTCCGCCGCCTTCCAGCACTAGTCCGATCTTCACATTCATTCCTCCTTATACGCCTAACACCTGCAAATCTTTGGTATAACCGTTGAGTACTTGGCAGCCGGTTTTGGTTACCAGCACCAGATCCTCAATACGTACCCCGAATTTTCCCGGCAGATAGATGCCCGGTTCCACGGAGAACACCATGCCCGGCTGAGCGATTACTTCGCTTACCGCACTGTTATCGGGCGGCTCATGGCAGGAAAGACCGCAGCCGTGGCCTAACCGGTGGGTAAAATACGGCCCATAGCCCGCTTCTTCGATCACCTGCCGGGCGGCGCGGTCTATTTCGCACATCTTCACCCCGGGCCGGATCATGGCCTCCGCCGCCAGATTGGCAGCCTTTACGGTTTCGTACACCCGGCGCTGCTCCTCACTGACTTCTTTCCAGAAGACCGTGCGGGTCATGTCGCACCAATACCGGTTGATGGGGGTGAAAATATCCAGTACAATGCTGTCCCCAGGGCGCAGGGGTGTATTTTCCGGGGCGTGGTGCGGGTCTGCACCGTTGGCGCCAAAGCACACCAGCTGCCCTTCATCGGAGCGCTCCGCACCGTTTTCCCGGAAGAGGGCCTCCACCCGGGCGGCCATTTCCGCTTCCGTGACCCCTTCCCGCAGCTCGCTCACAGCTTGTGCCATCACCCGGTCGTTGATAGCGGAAGCTTCCCGCATAGCTTTGGCTTCTGCTTCGTCCTTCTGTTTGCGGGCGTCATCCACCGGGGCGGAGCCTACCGTGGGGCGAGTATCGTTCCGCTGCTCCATCAGGCGGATGAGGAACCGGCTGGGCCAGTTTTTGTCGATGCCCAAAGCGCCGGGGCGAACGATTTTGGCAATATCTGCCACCGGGTCATCCGCGTCGTTGTGCAGATGCAGCTCCCAGCCCGGTAAACTGGTAATGCCAAAAAGATCATTGCCAAAAAAGGCGCACTGGCCGTCCTCGTGAAGGTACAAAGCCAGCTGGCGCTCCATGGGGACAATCCACAGCCCGGTGAGGTAAAATACCGATTCCGTAGAGCTGACGAGGATCTGGGAAAGCCCTTGTTCCTTCATGTTCTGCCGCACCCGGATAAGGCGCTGTTGATACATCGTGTTCATTACTGCGGTCACTTCTTCCGTATCATTTTCTGTGAAAAAACGCTGGTACTTTTTGGAGGTTGTGGTATACTAAAGGAAAGCGCCAGGCGGTATGTATCACAGTGTTTCCGCTTTATTATACATCATTCCCCGGATTTTGCAAAGGAGGCCCCATGGAATATCAGCTCATTCGTTCCCGCAGAAAAACCCTGGAAATCTCCATCAAACCTGGAGGAATTCTGGTGGTTCGGGCCCCTCTCCGATTTCCTAAAAAGCAGATTGAAGCTTTCCTGCTGCAAAAACAAAGTTGGATCTTGGAAAAGCAAAAAGTTATGGCGGAAAAACCGGCCCCAAAGGAATATTCTCTGGAAGAAATAAATATTATGAAGCAAACCGCACTGGCGCGCATCCTTCCGCGCGTAGAATATTACTCCAATTTGATGGGAGCGCAGTATTGTGGGGTGAATGTGACGGGGGCCAAAAAGCGGTGGGGGAGCTGTTCCGCAAAAAACAGCCTGAATTTCTCCTTCCTTCTGGCAGAAAAGCCGCTGGAATTTATTGATTCTGTGGTGATCCATGAATTATGCCACACCTTTCATCACGATCATTCCCCGGCGTTCTGGCAGATGGTGCGGCACTATGACCATCATTTCCCGGGAAAACGCCCGGGGTAATGATCCTACAAATCGCTTTATATACATTTTAGAAAGGCAGAAAATACCATGAAGAAAGACTTACTTTCGGATTTCCCGCTAAAAAAGAAACGGCTTTTTGCTGCGGGCTCCTGGCTGGAATTAGCGCAGGCCGTGTTGTTTTTAGCATTTGGCATTTTAACGTTAGCAGACGGCAATCTGGCGTTTCGCTTTTTGCAGCTTGCGGCAGCAGGAGGGCTGGTAATTGCCGGTGTTAGCCGGTTTTTACAGATGATAGCGGAGAAGAAAGTGCTGTGGGCGGTTCTTTGGGGCCTTGGATTTGCAGTGTTGGCTGTGTTAGTGGCCATTTATCCGGTTGTATTTGCCGTGCCTGTTGCATTGGTGTTTGGCCTTTGGTTTTTGGTAAGCGGCCTTGCCCGGGGAGCGGTAGCGGTTCAGTGTTGGGTGGAAAACTTAGAAGGAAAATTCCGAAATAGCTTTGCGGCCCTTCTTTCCCTGGCTTTTGGTATTTCCCTCATGTGTAATCCCGCTTTGCGGCTCCACACCGTTTTTGTTGTGTCCGGTATCTATCTGATCCTGTATTCTGTTGTGTTGTTGTTGGACTTTATCTCGGGGTTATTGCTTTCCGACCAAGTAGGGGACCGGATAAAACGCCGTGTACGGATCTCTCTGCCCATGTTCATTACGGCTTTTATCCCCAGCCGCCTTATTGATGATTTCAATCAGTATTTTGCCACCCATCAGGAGGAGGGAGGCGTAATCCGGGAACGGGATGGAGTATTGGAAAAAATGCCGCCCCGGGAAGAAAAGCCTCCCCTGGAAGTGTGTATCCACCTATCTGACGAAGGTTTTGGCCGTATGGGCCATGTGGATATCCGATTGGATGATACCGTATATTCCTATGGCTGTTATGACCATCACGCCAACCGGTTATTTGGTATGGTCAGTGACGGCACCGTAGCCATCGCTCCGGCTGGTCCCTATCTGCGCCATTGCCTTCCCTTTGCGCATCAGGTTTTGGTGGGGTTTGGTCTGCATATCACTCCCAAAGAGCGGGCT